>JAGVYN010000022.1 GCA_018303265.1 Candidatus Woesearchaeota archaeon | reverse complement strand
CACGATTTATCTTCACAGAAAAAATGCTTGGCCGCATGAAGCCGGGAGCAATTCTGATGCACCCCATGCCCAAGCGGGAAGAGATCGATCCTGCCATTGATTATCGGCGAGGAGATAATGAGGTTGTGTATTGGCGGCAGCAGCGGAATGGCATGTGGGTGCGGGTTGCGTTACTCGCCCATATCTTCGGCGTCGATCAGCAAATACGAGAACAGTATAAGAAGATACAACGCGCTGTGTAAAGGCTTACAATCTTCCTGCTTAAAATCTTCCAGTTGGTTTATTCTTGTCTAAAATGAGGGCTTTTGTTTTTCCGCCGCAAAACGACTGGATCAAATTGGTTGTTTCTTTGAGAATGGCCTGTATTTTTTTTGGGGTAAGAGGTGGAAGAGCTTCAAGATGCACTAACCCAAATACTGATGTGGGAATGAGTTTTGTTCTGGTATTCTTCCAATAATCCAGTTTTGTTCCCAGAATCCCTTTTTCATCGTGATAATACAACTCTCCTTGTTTAAGTTTCTGTAACACGCCTTTCTTCTCTTTTCCCGTTGCCACAGAAAAAGTAATATCTCCCTGCACTTCCGCAGTGTCATCAACGCCAATAGGAATGATATGCTTCAGCGCAATGTAGTTTAGAATATTTGTAACAACATTAGTTGCGGCAATTTTTTTCCGCTGCAAGACTTTTTGTAATACTTTTTCTACCGAAGTCTGATAATGTTTTGCTTCTTTCCCAAACTCTTCCTGCGCGACCGCCCAGGGAGAAATTAAGTAATGGTTTTTTACCGTTTCTTTGTGGAATGAGAGACGAACAGCATCTTCCACATCGCGAAGCAGATGGATTGATTCTTTCAGGTTTGTTCTATTATCAATCCCCCAGGCGTAGATAAATCCCACTTTGAGCTGAGGATATTTTACAAATATTTCTTTATCGAGAGCGATTTTCATTGGGAATTACCGTTTTCGCCTTTGCTTCGTTTTTAATTTTGTCTTTCTTGGGATGAGATGTTGGAGGGAAAAGAGCATTCTTTCCCATAATTTCTTTTTCTGGAGGGAATAAGGAATATTGTTATGGAGATTAAGTTGGTCTAAATCATAGCGAATATCTTGAAGGACTTTCAATTTCTTTCTTTCGTAATATATCCTAATCACAATTAAGATAACATAAATACCGAAAATTCCGCCGACGATGACGCTTAAACGGCTAAAAAAAGGTTGAATTCCTGAAAGAACCGGTCCCAGATCCTGACCTTCCGAGAAAATAGATATTTCTTCCGGCTCGACTTGTGCTTGCACACCTAGTACTAACAGTAAAGAAATCAAAAATAAGGGAATGATCTTTGCAAATTTCATTACTATCACGCTCTTTTTTTATGGAAGTAAAGGTTTTTTGTTATTAAATGTTTTGGATGTAAGAAGTTTTTTGGGGAAGAAAATTTTATAAATGATCCCAGAAAATGATAACATGGCCCCGCTGTGGGAATTGTTCACAGCCCCGTGGTGTAGTGGACTAATCTCTTGAGATAATCTGAAGAGAGTTCAATCATAGTGCCCTTTGGAGGCATTGACCGCGGTTCGAATCCGCGCGGGGCTATTTTTTCTTAAAAATTTCCGGCTTCCCCTATAAAATCAGTTAACTACATGTTTCATTCACACTGTCAATCTTCAATGTAAATTTTACTCTTTTGACTGTAGGATGGGTTATTTGTGGACTGGTCTGCCCTACATTCAAGGTTAAAACATTACTCTCCAGGATTTTTCCATCGCTCACTTTTTCTAATTGTATAGGGATGATGGCAGCATTTCCAGGACAGTAATTGGGACCGGAAAGTAAGGTCCAGGCTAATGCTCCCGCAGCAGTATAACTCCCCTCTCCACGGTGGAGAGTATATGTTTCCCCATCGCTGGTGACGACTTTAATATCTTTATAATTACATAACGTCGCACAATCGGTTTTATACAAGTCCGCAATCGTACCGCATTTTTGGTCAATACAAAATTGTCCTTGCTCACAGTCCGCAGTAGTATTGCAAGGTATATTTATCTTTTTATTTACGTTTTTGAGGGGTTCTTCTGTTATTGGTTGAGCAGTGCCTTCTTCTTTAATTAGGGATTCTTCTGGCAGTACAGATTCATTTACTTCTGTTGTCTTCTTTTGAAATTGCTGCTGTAACTGCTTACATCCTACAAGAAACATAACTGTAAAAAGCAAAATAGTGACAAGCAATAAAATCTTTAATTTAATCTTCATCATGCGCACCCCTTATTTTCGTAATGCTTTCTCAATCTTCGGTAATGGCCAACAGTTTATAATATCTTTCTTTTCCGCCCATCCCCGGCGGGCCATGAGCACGGCCAAAGGATATTGTGATAGATGATCCACGGCATGCCCGTCAGTGCTGATCGCCAATGCGCATCCTGCATCAATTGCTGCTTTGACATTCTCGCCAGAAAGATCCATCCGTTTGGGAGAAGCATTAATCTCCAAAAACACATCCTTTTTCTTTGCAACAGAGAATACTTTCTCCAGATTCAGGTCTATTGGCTCTCTTGTATTCAACAACCGATGCGTGGGATGGCCAAGAATATTTACGGGATAATTTTCTAATGCCGACACAACGCGTTTCGTCATGTCTTTCTCGGTCATTTTTGGCGCGATATGCACAGATGCAACAACAACATCCAACTCTTTCAATTTTTTTGCAGACAAAGGTAAACTGCCATCTTTCAGTATATCAACTTCCACTCCGGAAAAGATACGGATGCCGACTTTTTTCCGCACCGTTTCAATCTCTTTCAAATAGCCAGACAACCTTTTCTCCGTTAACGGGTTGGCTATCCCCACCGGGCCAAAATGGTCATTGAATGAAATAAATTTAAGTTTTAATTCTTCCGCTTTCTGGGCCATTTCCAGCAGGGAATTATTTCCATCACTCCATTTTGTATGATTATGAAATACTCCCTGCACATCTTTCGCTTCTATCAATGTGGGAAGTTTCTTCTGCTGCGCTGCAGTTATTTCCCCGCGGTGTTCACGTAATTCAGGCGGAATGTACTGCAACCCCAACTTCTGGTAAATTTCTTCTTCTGTTCTTCCCGCGATCCATTTTTTTCCTCCCACTGTAAATAAGCCGTATTCGCTTAACGTATATCCTTTCTTCAACGCTAATTTCCGTAATTCAACATTATGTTCCTTACTTCCAATAAAATAATTCATCGCCGAGCCAAATTCTTTTTCTTTTAATATACGCAAATCAACCTGCAATCCGTTCGTTAAACGCACTGATCCTCGTGTTGTCCCTTTGGAAAGAACCGTCTGCACATCGGACATGGAAGTAAACAATTTCATAACTTCTGCTGGTTTTTTGGAAATGACCAGAAAATCTAGATCTCCCACTGTTTCTTTTCCTCGTCGGAAGGAACCGGCAATTTCGATTCTGTCAACATACTTTGATTTCTGCAGCAGTGTCGTGATCTGTTCAACAATGGGCTTGGCCTGAGCGTAAAGAAAACGTGTCGGCCGCTTTTTGACAATTTGGATCCCTTCTAAAATCGCTTTTTCCGTTTTTTCACCGAACCCTTCCAGGGTCCGTACTTTTTGCTGGGAAACGGCCTTTTCCAGATCCTGGATATTTTTAATACCCAATTTCTTGTAAAGAACTTTAATTTTCTTCGGCCCTAACCCTGGAATCTCATTCAATTGTTCGATATCAACTTTTATCTCTTTCTTTAGTTTATCATAATACTTGAGTTTTCCCGTCTTGATAATCTCCTCAATTTTTTCAGCGATATGCTCTCCTACACCGGGAATTTCTTCCAGTTCACCACGGTTATAGACTTCTTCAATATCTTCCGCTAAGGACTCGACACCCATCGCCGCCCGCCGGTAGGCCTGCGGTTTCCACTGCACTTCTTTTAATTCCAGCATGTCAGCAATGTTGTTCAGAATCTTGACGATGAGCTGGTTTTTCATGACGGCCTCTTTTTATACCGAAGATTGATTTATACGGAGAATTAATTTAGAGTTATTTATATTTTGTTGTTCTCTTCAGAAATACTCGTAATCTTTAAAAACACTCTCCTAATTACCAGCCCATGCCCGTCGATTGGAATACGATTCAAGAAAAATGGCAGAAAGCCTGGCAGAACGCTGAACTGGGCACGGCCATAATCCAGAAAGAAAAAGAAAAATTCTTTATGATCTTTGCCTATCCTGGCATTTCCGGATTTCTTCATGTCGGGCACATGAGGGGATTCAGCTACACTGATGCTCTCTGCCGCTATGAACGATTGCAGGGAAAAAAAGTTCTCTTCCCCGTTGGCACGCATGCCTCAGGAAATCAAGCCATCGCCTTTGCTAATAAAGTAAAAAACAATGATGAAACATGGCTGGAATACTTGCGCAATAATGGCTGTCCGGAACATACCATTACAGAATTAACAGATCCACAAAAAGTCATCAATTATTTTAATGACGTTTATGTCAATGACTATTGGAAAAAGTTCGGCTTTCTCTGCGACTGGGAGCGGTTCACGTGCACGACTTTTCCTGATTACGAAAAATTCATCCAGTGGCAGTTTAAAAAACTGCAGCAGAAGAATCTTCTCGTGCAAAAACCATACTACGCAACCGCCTGCATCATTCACGGGCCCGTCGCTGTGGACCCTTCTGAAACTGATATCTCCAAGGGCGGCACGGCAGAAAAAATAGAATATACGCTTCTGAAGTTCAAATTTGGCGATGAGTATCTTGTTGCCGCAACCTTACGCCCGGAGACGATCTATGGCCAGACTAATCTGTGGGTAAACCCTGACGCTACATATGTTCGTGTGGAAGTGGAAGGCGAGAATTGGGTCATGAGCAAGCAAGCGGCTGAGAAATTGAGTTACCAGAAGGATGATGTCATTCTTAAAGAGGATATTGACCTGAAAAAATGGATCGGAAGAAAAGTTCTCGCTCCGGGAATTAACCGGGAAATTATCATCCTTCCCGCCTCATTCTGCGATCCGAATGTGGGAACAGGCATCGTTACGTCCGTTCCCAGCGATGCGCCGTATGATTATGTTGCGTTGAAATCACTGCAGGATAATTCCCAGACCTGTAAAAAATATGGGCTTGATCCTGAAGAAATCCGCTCCATCAATCTCATCCCCATCATCACCTCGCTCGGATTTGGCGATTTTCCAGCAAAGGAAATTGTCCACAAGAAGAACATACAAAGTCTTGATGACCCGCAATTGGAAGAGGCCACAAAAGAAGTATATAAAATCGGACACCATACCGGAGTCATGAAAGAGAATTGCGGGAAATATGCCGGAAAAAAAGTTGAAGAGGCCAAAGAATTAATTAAAGCAGAATTACTCGAGCAAGGAAAAGCAGATGTGTTTCATGATCTCAGTGAGGACGTTCTCTGCCGCTGCGGGGAGAAAGTGCTTATCCAGCGTATTGATGACCAATGGTTTATCCGCTACTCCGACCAGGAATTAACGGAGCGCAGCAAAGAACAAGCTAAGGAGATGAAAATTTTTCCCAAGGAATATTACGATCATCTTCCGGCCATTCTTGACTGGTTTGGCGATCGTGCCTGTGTGCGCTTGGGAAACTGGCTGGGAAGTTCCTTTCCCTTTGACCAGCGTTGGACAGTGGAACCAATCAGCGATTCCACATTATATCCTGCCTATTACATTGTCTCTAAATGGATCAACAATGGAACACTTACCGTGAAAGATCTCACGGAAGAATTTTTTGATTACGTCTTTTTAGGCGAAGGAAAGGGAAATGAGAGATGGAAACCAATAAGAGAAGAGTTTGACTATTTCTATCCTTTGGACCTGAATTTAGGGGGCAAGGAACATAAGACCGTCCACTTTCCCGTCTTTATCATGAACCATGTCGCGATTTTGCCTGAGGAGAAATGGCCGCGGGGAATATTTGTTAATTGGTGGGTCACGGGAAAGGGGGCAAAAATCTCCAAAAGCAAGGGCGGAGCTGAACCTATTCCTGACGCAATTAAAAAATACGGTGTTGATGCAATGCGTCTGTATTATGCGCACATCGGCTCCCCTCATGTTGATGTTCTCTGGACGGAAGAAGCAGTATTGAATTACAAAAATGCCTTGGAACGGATTTATGCCCTCGCGCAGGATTTACAAAAAAGAGAGGGAAAATCAGATGGAAAAAAGAAGGTTATTGACACGTGGTTAGAATCAAGAATACAGCAGCATCTTGCAACAATTAACGATGCCATGAAAACATACGACTTGCGCGAATTATCTTCCGTCGTCTATTTTGCCATGTATGATGATGTACGATGGTATGTACGGAGAGGAGGAGAAAACAAAAAAGTGATTGCCGCAGCACTCGACATATGGTGCTGTTTAATGAATCCGATAACGCCTCATCTAAGTGAAGAACTCCATGACAGAGATGATGAAAGAAAAAAATTAGTATCTGCATCTTCCTGGCCTGAGATAGATAAAGAAAAAATCAATTACACCGCGGAAGCGGGAGAAGAGCTGGTAAAAACGGCTATGGAGGGCATGCGCAACGTCCTTAAATTGGCAAAATTAGACAAACCAACCAAATTTACGTTGTTTATCGCTGAACGTTGGTTATATGAATTGTTCAATGTCTTAGCAAAAGAGATGCACGTGACACGGAATGTGGGAGAAATTATGAAAAAGGTACTGGCAGTAGAAGAACATAAGATGAAAGGGAAAGAGATCACCAAAATTGTCACCAGCCTGGTCAAAGATGCATCCAAAATTCTTTCCTTAGTGACGTCGCAGGAGGAGGAAATGAAAACCATGCAGGACGCGCAGAACTTTTTAGAGAAAGAATTTGCCTGCAACATTGAGATTATTCTCGCCGAGGAAAGTGATAATCAGAAAGCCAAATCAGCCATGCCGGGAAAAGTCGGCATATTGGTTGAATAAACACTGCCTATTAAACATTGGAAAAAAAAGTGAAACGAACCCAATTACGAAGGAAAGATGTTGCCAAAGAATTAGAAGTATTCGGTGTTTCTCTTTCTAAAAAAGATCAGGTGGAGCTGGTGGAAGACGAGCATAAAGTTATGTTCATTAACAGAAAACCATCTTTTTTCTATCACGATAATAAACCAGTTCCAACGCTGCAATTTTTACAGGAACATCCGGATTGTCTAAAAAAAATAACCGTTGATATGGGAGCAATAAAATTTGTGATCAATGGTGCGGACATTATGCGTCCAGGCATTACCGAAATCGAAGAAGGGATTGCCAAAGATGAACTTGTTGTCATTATTGACGAGAGGAATAAAAAACCATTGGTGGTCGGCATTGCTCTTTATGATTCTGCTGAAATGAAAAAAATAACTTCGGGAAAAGTTGTAAAGAACATTCATTATGTTGGAGATGAGATTTGGAAAGAGTACAAAGTGTAATTCTTTTCCCATTATATTTTCCCATTATACCATGATCATCAACAAAACAACAAAGAGAGTAATTTCAAACAAAGAATTATTCTGCAGAACGCTTCCTGCACAGCTTCGAGGATTGATGTTCAGAAAAAAACAAAATGTAATTATGGTCTTCGATAAAGAACAAAAAATCTCATTGCACAACTTTTTTGTTTTTTATCCTATCAATGTGCTTGTTGTAAATAAAAATATGGAAATTGTTGAAATAAAACGACAGTTCAAACCATTTTCTTTTTGGAATCCTGCAAAAAAAGGAAAATATGTTATTGAATTAGGGAGAGATGAATCAAAGAATAAAACGAGCGAGGGGGATTTCATCGAGATTAAAAATGTGAAGTTGAAAGCAGTTATTTGAAAATAATTTCTTTTGTAATATCAACAAGTTCTTTGCAGGTCTTTTTGAGCTCGTTAATTTTTGCTTCGTCTTTTACAGAGGTTTGTACTCCATAAGTGTAATCTTCTCTGAGATCAATAAAGCTATACTCTTTGATGTCTTCCATTTCTTCGTATTCCAACAATTCTATGAATTTTTCATCAAACTGGATTTTATTGTTCTCTTTGAGAAATCTCATTAATGAAATAGTGCAGGTTTGGTTTGCTGATTCATATCCAAATTTAGCCGCAATAGCCAGAAAGCAATGATAAAGACAATAAAAGCCAGCGGACATTGACCAATCGGAAAATCCAATTTCTCTGAATCTCGTTATCCCGTCAAGATTATGCTCAGCTTTGGCGAGATGCTTTTTGGCTTCATCGATGTTGGAGTTTGTTTTTAACAGTCCTCTATGTTTTTCCCTCTTGCCAAGTTTTTTACATTCCTCAATCTCTTTCTTGGCTTTGTTCAAACACCATTCAACGTGCTTAGAGGCTTGTGACATGTTTCAGTATCCCAACATATGTATCTTGTCCATAGAGGATAATTGCATTTTTGATAATATCAACAAATGCTTTATCTCTCTTTTTAATGTTATCTAGCAAATCACGATGGCTTAGTTTGATGGAATGAAGTTTTTTGGGAAATATCTCCTTTTTTTTCTTGAGGACCACATTTACTTCTTTTACATCTTTATTTTCAAGAACAACCATTACATCGACATCGCGAGCATGCACGTAATCTTTAATTGCGGAACCAAAAAGCATAACAATTCTGTCTTTTTTGAAGAGTTCTTTAAATTCCTCTTTCCAGCGTTTGAATTTGTTGGCTTCATCCGCAAGAAGGAAAGAGACAAGATGAGAAACGTAATCATTATTAAAATTAAGCTTGTAGGTTATGGATTTTCCGATGGTTTTGCTGATGACTACATTTTCCTGAAGAAGCCGCTTAAAGATTTTTTGGGCTCCGACATGGCTTATATTGAGGACTTTGCTAACAGAATTAGCATTATAGAATGTAGTATAATCTTTGAACAGGATAAGTACAGTTTCTCGTTCTTTTTGGGTTAAAGCGGTCATGGTAACATAAAGTTACTATATAGAAACTATGGGTTACTATATAAATCTTCCTCTTTGTGGAGACAAATGTTTATAAATAGTAACTATTAAGTAGTTATTAGACGAGTGGATAAAAAGCAAAATGATTACTACTGAAACTGCACCAAGAACAAAAGATGGACAGCATGAAATAGTCTTCACCACAGGAGCTCATGATGATCATGATTTTGCTCTTCGTTCAGCTTTTGAAGGGAGAAGATTGTGGGAGATTATGAGAGTTCTTAGTATGAAAAATGATAGAGCCAAATCTTTAGCTAAAAACTATCCTCAATTTTTATTTGACTATGATTGTATTGGAGATGCTGAAAGAATCTTTGACTCAATTTCCGTACCTCATCAAGGAGTTATTAGCAGAGACAGGATAATTGAAAATTCAACAGAGTATCCCGTATATGAAGGTAGTCATTTGTTGCCTCCGTTTATTCCAATCTTTTATCGACATTCCAGAGGCTTGGAACTCTCTGAACAAGTTCAAAAAGAAATGGCTCAGAGAGAAGTATATATGTGGGGAGATTCTCCAAATAAGCTTATGTGTCCTGCAAGAAGCGCATACGAAGCAATTTGTGATGAATTTCCCGATATTAAAAGACACGATAGTGAAAATAACCGAGAAGCACTTCGTGATTTGATATATAAACTAAGAACTAAACGTCCCGCTCTTAAAGACATAATTGAAGATAACCAAGTAGTGGAAGGTTTGGAGGATTTAGCAAAATTCCATGTCTTGGAAGCTTTCGCGAGTGCAATGTTTTTTCAAAAAGATTCTCAAGTTCGTATGAGGGCTCCATGTAGAGAAAGTTATGAAGGAAAGAAAGCATTTTGTGTACGTGCTTCCCCAGAATTAATGAAAAGATTAGCTGATTCTGCTGTTGCACTATGTAAAGAATATTTATCAGAGATGAAGTAATTTTTAGTGCTCCTAACTCCACCGTTTAACTTTCAGGAAAAATTTTGTTTAGTCATCGTTAGGTGAAGTTCGTAATTTCATAGTGTTTCGTTTTCTCACGACTAAACGAAGCCAAGCCCGTTAAGATGTGAAGGTACTTTTACATCGGGAAAAGGAGAATTAGGGATTTCGTAAACTAACATTATCTTAAAAACTAATATCGTCTAAAACTCGGATCAAGATAAACACAATTTGATGAAACATCTATGATCGTACCAGCTTGATACGTTTTTCCATTCGGGGTATAATCAGCAAGTACCATCACTCTTACTTGATCGCAAAAGGCACGGTCTTCTTCGCAGGGGATCGTTCCAATTACATGCGCTAAAGTTTGATTTTGATGTTTTTCTGTGGATAATAAAACCAAATTTCCTTCTTTCAAAGTAGAAGCATGAATTGGTCCAAGCCCAATAAGTGGTGGAACATTTATCTGTTCTATCATGCTCCCAACTCTCCGGAACTCAACCCTTTCCGCTGGATGATTTGATTTTTAATTTTCTCCTGCAATTCGCCGGGCAGTCGTTCAAAGCCCTGATCAATAAGCGAACTGTTTCCCCTGCCGCCGGTAGCGGAACGCAGGGCGTTGCTCCAGCCAAATAATTCTCCCACCGGCAATTTTGCTTTCACGACAGTAATATCTCCTTCCTGATTCATGTCTAATAATTGCCCTCTTTTGGAAGAAATTAATTTTGATATTTCACCGATGTATTCGTTGGGTGTTTCGACGCGCATAACCTGCAGCGGCTCAAACAAGATTGGAGCGGCTTGCATAATTGCTCCTCTAATCCCTTCACGAACGGCAGGATACATCTGCGCCGGACCACGGTGGATGGCATCCTCGTGCAAGGTACAATCCGTCAAACTTACTTTCACGTTCACGCACGGTTCCTTTGCCAACGGCCCTGCTTTCATGACATCTTCAAACATGTCCAGCACCATTTCCATGATCTCATTAATATAAACAATTCCTCTCGTCTGGTCAATGATAATATTACCATTGCATTCCGCTTTGACACTTCCCGCCATTTTGGTGTCCCAGCCGCACTCGTCACGCAAAAAGGTAATCACTTCCTGATCTTTTTTCTTAAAACGGCCCGTAGGCATTTTTCCTTCTTTGATTCCGTTGGCAATGTCTTCCTCCAGCGGCTCAACAACAAAATATAACTTGTTATGTTTATTGGGCGACTTCCCTTCCATTTCCGGGCTTTTTCTCGTGATCGTCTCACGATAGACAACAATCGGCGGAGAGGTTTTTATATCAACGCCTTTCTCTTTGATAATTCTATTTTCAATAACTTCAAGATGGAGTTCTCCCATGCCATGCATGAGATGTTCGCCAGTTTCTTCATTAATATCAATCTGAATTGAGGGATCTTCCTTCTGCACCTGACGCAGAACATCGATAAGTTTAGGCAAGTCTCCCGGTTTCTTGGCCTCGATCGCTTTGGTTACGACGGGATCAAAGAGGTGCGTTATCTTTTCAAACTGTTCCGCTTCTCCATCAGTTGTTACGGTTTCACCTGGCAATCCTGCTTTTAGTCCAGAAACACCGATAATATTTCCACAGGGAACGTTATCAACAATCTCCCGCTTCGCTCCATTATAAATATACACCTGTTGGATGCGAGCCGGTGTTTTGGCCCTATTTTGATAGACATTATCCCCCTTCCGCAGCGTGCCGCTAAATAAACGGCCAGCAGAAATTTCACCTGCTTGTGGGTCGATAACAATTTTCGTGATGACGAAAAAAGTTCTTCCGTTCGGATCGCATTTAATTAAAGATTGCCCATCCGTACTTTCTAAATCCCCCTGCCATAGTTTAGGGATCCTATAGCTTTGGGCTTGCACTGGATTGGGGTGATGGGAAATGACCATATCAAGAATAACCTGATGAATTGGCGCTTTCTTTGCCAGCTGCTTGATGGCATCTTCTGCCGGGCTATTATAAGCATCAATGATCTCTTTAAATGTGATTCCTTTCTTTTTCATGAAAGGAAGACTTATACCCCAATTATGGAACGCAGAGCCAAACGCCACCGTCCCATTTTCGATACTCACCTGCCATTTCTCCTTGTATTCTTCAGGAGCAACGTTGCGGATGATTTGATTTACATCCATGATATGTTTCACGAACCGCTGCTGCATCTGTTCTGGAGTAAGTTTTAATTCCTTGATCAGGCGGTCGGTTTTATTAATAAAGAGAACTGGTTGAACCCTTTCTCTCAGCGCCTGCCGTAAGACCGTCTCCGTTTGCGGCATGGGCCCTTCCGATGCGCATACTAAGACAATGGCGCCATCAACGGCACGCATGGCTCTGGTAACGTCCCCGCCAAAATCAACGTGGCCAGGCGTATCGATAAGATTGATAAGAAACTCTTTATCGCCTACGGTGTGGACCATCGAAACGGAGGCAGAATCGATGGTAATCCCTCTCGCCTGCTCATCTTCCCTAAAGTCAAGAGCGCACTGTTTACCAGCGAGTTCCTCAGACATCATGCCTGCGCCAGCAAGCAAATTATCAGAAAAGGTTGTCTTTCCATGATCAATGTGAGCGCACACTCCTATATTCCTGATCTGCTCAGGGAACTTCATGAGCCTCATCACACGATCAACCATTTTTTCTGCCATTGTTATACCTCTTCAAAACACATGCGCTTCATGAACTGTCTTATACGTATGCAATTCTTCCGGTTTGAACCAAAGAGCGATTTCTTTTTTTGCTTCTTCCACACTTCCTGAAGCGTGAACCACATTTTCGACGCCTTTATTTAACTGGTCGGCATGGGCAAAACTCACATGAGAAAAATCGCCGCGGATCGTGCCGGGCAGAGCTGCTTTTGGTTCGGTAGCCCCTGCCATTTTCCGGATATTCTCTACTGCATTCACTCCTTCAATGCACAACGCTAACACCGGCCCGCTGCTTAATACTTTCAGCATATTTTGCAGCACCTTTTCGCCTCGCCGCTTTCCAACTTCTCCAATCTCATCATAATGCTGTCGTGCGAAAGATTGATCAGCCCAAACCATTTTCGCGCCGACTATCTTTAACCCGGCATCCTCAAAACGACTCACAATGCGGCCAATGAAACCGCGTTTTATAGCATCTGGTTTTAAAAGAACAAGGGATCGCTCAATCATTTCTTTCCACCCGACGATTTCGGTTGTGCTTTTTGTTCTGTCCCTGATTCCGCTTTTGCTTCTATGTTTATTCCTTTTTTATGTTCCCGTCGATACTCTTGTGTCCAGCGGACGTTAAGCGGCTTGCGTTTGAGCTCCAGCATGTTTTTTTCACACTTGCTTGAGCAGAAGAAGTCAATTTTACCACTGGTATGAACAAACATTTTTCCTGTTCCTTTCGTAAGCTCATTTCCACAAAACGTGCATTTTGGCATGGTAAAAACCTCGTTATTTTAACTTAATCTCTTTATATTTCATACACTTGTTTTAACTCTTCCCTCTTCTTCCGCCGCCGAGACGTTGGGCTTCAATTTCCGTTTCTAATAACATCAAAATGTCGCCTTGTTGTACAGGCCCTTTGACATTTCGCCTGATCGCTTTATTTTTGTCGTAGCCTTCCAGTATTTGGCAGATTACTTGAGTGAGTTCTCCTCTGCTTCCGGCACGAGCAACAATTTCTTTAACTTCCGCAGGAGTTCCGGGAAGAAACTTCAGCTCCCCTTCAACTTTGATCTCTTCTTCTGATCCTTTCTTTTCATTAAGCATATTTTTTTTTGCCATTTTTTCCCCTGTCTTTAATTGCTCCTATTATTCGCAGCTAAATTATCTCCTTCGCCAGTTCTTCAATAGCTCCTTTAGCATCTCCTTCCTTAACGACAGCCACAGCAGCTGTTGCTACCGGCAAGCCCGCGGCTGCTCCCAAATCTTCTTTTTTTGAGATTTCAACGCAGGGGATATTCTTTTCCTTGCATAACAGAGGAAGGTGCATAACTACCTCTTTCGGATTTACATCAGCTGCATATACTACTAATTTAGCATTCCCTTTTTCGATTGCTTTCGTTGTTTCGTTTGCTCCTTTGCGAATTTTGCCGGTTGTCCGTGCGACTTCAACCGCTTCCAATACTTTTGCTTCATCAGCCATTTTGATTTACCTCAGCTTTATTTTATTTGTTAGCTTTATTTTTATTGTTTTGTTTGTTTTTGTTAGCTGGAGCAACAATCATAAAAAATTGTTACCTCACAACTGGTTGAGTGAGGCTCCAAAAGAAATCTTCTTTTGTTACCTTGTTGACACACAACTCATTGGTAATATCTCTTCGAAACAACGGTTTATTTATAAAGATTGTGTGGGCAAATTATAAGATTGAATCTAAACCCAAGCTTCATCCATAACACTGGTGCGGTTTTAGGTTTTTATCTGGACACTCCATCGGCATTTCCGGGCGGAGAGGGATGATACTTGCATACGATATTTTCTTCTCATGTGTATTATTCCAGTCTTCGACGCAACTGTCCAATCCAAGAGGGCTGACGAATAATGATACAACTTCATTACCCTGCACAAGCTGCTCGAGAAAAGCATTTTCCCGATGAACACCAGATTTTCTTTTCCCAATAGGAATGGGGCTCTTTGAAGAAGAATTCAGCCTGAAAATATAATCAGCAAGGTCATCTGAACGGCCCGAAACACGGGGAAGAGCCGCTTTGAGCGAAGGGGCGGCAGTTGATCCGTCGAGATACAAAGAAGATAAAGAAAACCTTGCGATGGTATGTGTGACAATCAATTCAACATTCTCCAAAGAAGATGTCCAAAAAGGGACATGAATAAGGCTATACTTGGCTTCGGCAGCTTCCCATACCCTTACTTCCGCTGCGCCGGGAATTGGCGTGTATAGTTTTTGCAGCGCAAGATTTGCTTCTGTAATAGGAACGTTGCTTTTTTCATTTATTTGTCTTTCTGGAAGAGAGATACTCCTCCCACTTGCGCAGCTATACGCAGCCAGTAACAGAAAATTTCGTCGTGAAAAGTATTTGTGGAGAACCATAATGAGAACAGCTAACAGGGGTGGGTATTTAAACATTTTTATGAAGCCAAATAGAGCGTAAGAAATATATAGTGTAAAAAATAAAGAGGCATTAGAGGGGGTTTACTAACAAAAGATATGGTCACACAAATTACGGTTGAAAGTGCGCTTCGCAAGGCAGCGCAACAGGACGTCGTTTTCATCGACACTCGTTCCCCTCAAGAGTTTGCGGAGGATCATCTTCCTCGAGCTATTAATCTACCCATCCTTTCCAATGAAGAAAGAGCAGTCGTGGGCACGTTGTATAAACAAGTTTCTCAGGAAAAAGCTCTGGAACAAGGGATTTCGTTCTTTGCGCAGAAATTACCCGCATTCATGCAGGAGATATCGAAACACAAAGGAAAAGAACTGATCATTTATTGCTGGCGGGGAGGAATGCGCTCGCGGAGTGTTGTTGCGCTGCTGGACGCTCTCGGCTACCCTGTTTTTCAGTTGCAAGGGGGATACAAGCAGTACCGGAAATATGTTCTTGAACGGCTGCAAACGTATTCATTAAAACCAAAAATAATTGTGTTATGGGGATTGACCTGCACGGGCAAAACCCGTCTCTTGTCAAGATTTTCCAATTCTCTCGATTTGGAAGGAATCGCGCAGCATCGGGGCAGCTTGTTTGGTGCTATTGGGCTGCAGCCGCATTCACAGAAAAAATTTGAGAATCTCTTGCTCCAGCGGCTGGACGAATTGAACAACGAAGAATTTATTTTTATTGAGGGAGAAAGCAAGCGCATCGGCAATATTATCCTTCCTGCGTTCTTGTACAAAGCAATGCAGAAAGGGATCCCTGTTTTGGTGACAAGAAGTATTGATCTCAGAGCAAATGAGGCGGTACAAGAGTATTTTACTTCCCTTCGAGATATTGAAATAATGAAAGAGATCACCGCAAAATTGTTTAAAGTAATTTCAAAGAAAAAGATACAAGAAGTAATTCAGTTCTTAGACCAGGGAGAATATCAACAGGCAGCAAGAATTTTGTTGGAAGAATATTACGACCCATTATATTCGCATACATTGAAAGAAATACGGTTTGCTTTTGAGATACAGAATGATTATTCTGAGAAAGCGCTGGCAGACTTAAAATTGAACATTACTGATCTGTCAGCAAAACTTTTATATCCTTCTGTGATGTAAGTATGCACATGCAAAAGAAGAGGATCATCATCAGTTTTGTAACCATTGCGTTTGCCGTAATCATTATCTCTTTAACCTTTGGGAAGGAAATCATGGTGGGAAAGCAACCAAGCCTTTTTTCTTTTACCCTCATTCATTTTGCAGGATATTTATTCTTTATTTTGCTGCCTGTTGAAACGATTGTTCCTTATTATCAAGCGGTGGGGCATAACGGTTTCTATCTAGTCATTATAGCGGTGTCCACGGGTGTTATCGCACAAGTTCTTAATTTTCTTCTTGGCAGGCTGATAAGTTCGGATGTAATAAATAATCTTATTGGACAAAAACAATATCATAAAGCAGAATATCACATTCAAAAGTATGGCTCTTGGGCGGTGTTTATTTTCAATCTTTTACCCTTAGCCTCAGCGGTTCTTTCTTTTGTTGCAGGAGTAGTGAAATTTAGTTTGCGGAAACAAATTATATATAGTTTTCTTGGCTTGTTAATTAAGTACGTCGTTATGGTGTATGTTGGTACGCAGTTTTTGGATTAATTTCATCGATTTCCCCTCTCTCTCTTTAGCTCCTGTTTTTAGCTCCTGTTTATTCTTTTTAAACGCGTTCCATTTTTTCTACAAGTTCTTGCAACAATGAAAAAGAAAATTTTTCCAATGGAATCACTCTGAAATATTCTTGATTCTGTTTACTATACTTTCGTTCTGCATTTTGCACACTTTCCAGAAGGTCCTCTTTTGAAATTATGCCAAAGAATGTTGCCTGTCCGTTATCATGGTTGCAGACAATATGGTAGTCCGAAATTTTCTCTTTTTCCAAACGGATGCGATCGTCAGGATACGGAACAGTTTTCCATTTATGTAAAGATTCTGGTGCAACGCTCCGCAAACCAATACTCACTTCTTTTCCGTTGATTCTTACTGTGAAATCTGCTCCTGCTCCTTGCGCATCACCAAAATATAACCCCCTATGTCGAAACCAAACCTTTTCTTTAATGAGAATTTGTTTAAATGCTTCTTCCGTAATCCAGCAATGAACAAAGTTGTCTATTTTGACATCAACCGGTCTTCCATCTTTTCCCCATCCTTCTACTTGTATTTTCTGTTCTGCTTGACTGCGAAAGAACTGGATCATGTCTGGGGGGATGGTGTAGTGGAAATAACTCATAAAGGAAAGAAGAGCACTTGTTTTAAAATACTTTCTCTGACCTCTATCTTTCCCTGTAATAATATTTATTAACTTTATGTTAATACTTTAAATTATGTCCAAATATCTTGTTGGTCTTACCCTTTCTACTCTTCTATCTTCTGCTCCCGAAGATTCCATCTCTGAAGAAAAAAAAGTTCATTCATTTCCCCCGGCATTGTTTACATCATTTGCCAATGAATTTGCCAGTGATAAAGAATGCACTCCTTTAGATATTCTTTTCCTTGTTGATACGACATCCTCTATGGGAGGCGTTTTTCCTGCAATGAAAGAGGAAATTCGAGGAGCGTCTTATGAAATTGCGAAGCATCATACCTCGGTTCGATATGCGCTTTCTACAGTTGGTGATTTTCCCGATCGGCTCTTCTCCATAGACATTCCTTATAACCGCGTTCGTGATTTTTCGTTCGATCCCCAGCATATTGAAATGGGATTGCACTTTATCATTCCTTATGGAGGCGGCGATATACCGGAAGCATATCCTTATGCTTTAGCACGTGCTTCTGAAGAAAAGTGGCGTCCAAATGCTACCCGCATGGTCGTTCTTTTTGCAGATTCCTATGCGAAAAATAATGTTTCTTTAAAGAAAAGTGTTGATAATGCAAATTATGACCTTGTTACCGTGACGCCTCCTGAGATGTGTGAATATTGGCAGAATTATTCTTCAACCAATTTTCTCTTAGGGGATGATGAGCTTACCAAATTTCTTATGGAATATAGTACTCAACTGTGTCGGGACCAGCCTTTAGTGTGCAAGGCTAACGAGAACTATTTTAAAATCTGAATTTTGATTTTTTTATCATGATGTTTTTATCAAATAATTTGGTTTCTCTATTGGGTTTTCTTAAAGATTAAACATTCATGATGGTGTACGTTCGGAACGAAACTATATCTATACCCATAAGGATATAATGTTTTATTGTCCTGACACCAGATCTTCACGCCGCTTAAGGTGAAATATTTTTTCATTGCTGTCGCAAAATCCCAAGCCAGGGTTTTAAACTCTGATCCGTCACGATAATTCTGGATGATCACGACAGCATATGCATCTATCTTCATTACCTCTTTTGTTTTGGCAAATAAATCAACTAATTTTTCAATAAAAATATCATATTTAAGAATATTGCCGAAATCCTGTTCTTGCTCAGAATATTTTGTATCTAATCCTTGTTCTTCCCTTTTTCCCTGCACTAATCCTTTCTTATTTAACATCGGCCCATAGGGAGGTGAGGTGATTACAAAATCAATCTTGGGCAAGTCGTTCTTCACCCATATTTCTTTAATATTTGATGAATCATCTATAATCACTTTTTGTTCAGGATCAACTCTCTCTTCCGCAATCCGAGCATACTTATCTTGCAATTCAATGCCTATTCCTTTCCTTTTTGTATTCTGGCATGCTACTAACGTGCTTCCCGTGCCGAGGAATGGATCAAAGACAACCTGTCCCTGTTTGGTAAAAAAACGGATAAACTCTTCAATCAGGCTCTCAGGATATTTGGCGGGATGAAGAGTCTCATTTTTTTTTCTGGGTGGAGGATTATGAACAAACCATGTTTTTGTGAAACGCAGCCATTCCTGCGCGGAAAGGTCGTTCAATCGGTTGTCACGAGAAATAAGAGTCTTATCATGTGCCATATCATTAAAACATGCGTGGGATTATATAAAAAAGTATAGGAATAAAATAAGAAAAATAAAAAGAAAAGAAGTTTACCTTCTCTTTTTCTTTGCCGCTTTTCGCTTAGCAGGTTTTCTTTTGGTTGTCTTTTTCTTTGCTGCTTTCTTTTTACTCGTCTTTTTCTTCGCAGCTTTCTTCGTGCCTGCTTTTCGGCCGCGAGCCATTTTTGCCCGAGCGACATTGCCCTTTTTGTCAATGAAATAGAGATACCCTGATACTTTCTTCACTCCGGACCTGGCGACTACTTCTTTTTTTGCTTTACCTTTCGTCCGGCCTGCTCTGCTCATCGCCGCACGGCAGACATTACCATTTCCATCTAGAAAATAAAGGTAACCCTTTTCTTTTTTAACTCCAACATTTGCTACAACTTCAGCCATCTTTATAACCTCCTCTTTTTCAATGAAAACAATGCTGTTTTCGAGGAGAAGAGAAACTTTCTTAGTATTTAAACCTTTCGTATTTCTCGTCGGTAAGAAGATG
This sequence comes from Candidatus Woesearchaeota archaeon, assembly GCA_018303265.1. Taxonomy (GTDB): domain Archaea; phylum Nanobdellota; class Nanobdellia; order Woesearchaeales; family GW2011-AR9; genus JAGVYN01. Next base: position 230 of record JAGVYN010000022.1, on the reverse strand, counting down.
ATGGAGGCGTTTAGGGGCGGGTGGGAACGCTCTCCGCTTACCGAATATCATGCGCTGCAAGGGAATCTGGTTCCGTATAGTTCTATGTTTATACTCTTCTTTATCCGCTTGACATTGCTGTGAACGTAAACGTTGCGGAACTTGCCACTGGTGTTGCTGGGGCATCTGTAGGAATACTTACATTAACGTCAATAACTCCTGCATCTTGTCCGCTTTGGAAATCCAGCGGG
>JAGVYN010000021.1 GCA_018303265.1 Candidatus Woesearchaeota archaeon | reverse complement strand
GAAAAGCGTCGTACACCGCTTTATTTAGATCCACATTATGCACTAATCTTCCATTAACGAAAATCACCTGCTGTGTTTTATCATTCCGTGCGCGATGAGGCTTGGCCACGTACCCGGCAATCGTTGCCAGATAATCTTTATACTCTACTTTAAGCATCTCTTTCGCGATACTGCTTCCGTAGATAGACGCAATATTGCTCTGCATATCTTCGACAGCAGGAGCATACAGAAGCTGATGGTTCTCATGGAGAAGTTTAAATGATACTTCTTTGTGAAGAAGTGCGTAGTGGGTCACAACATCAATGATGTGGCGCAATTCCACGGCATCTGATTTAAGAAACTTTTTCCTGGCAGGGGTGTTGAAAAATAGATTACGTACTTCGATGCTCGTTCCTCTTTCTGCCGCCACAATGCCGGAACTAATGATCGTTCCTCCTTCTGCCACGAGATTAAATCCTTCCAGGGCATCTTCCGTTTTCGTCACGATCGATAGTTGCGAAACAGCGGCGATGCTGGCCAGCGCTTCACCGCGAAAGCCTAGTGTTGTTATGGCAAAAAGATCTTGATCGTTTTGAATTTTGCTTGTTGCATGCCGTATCAGGGACAATTGGGCATCTTCCTTGCTCATCCCCTCGCCGTTGTCGGTCACACGGATCATGTCCTGCCCTGAATTGAGTATTTCCACAAGGATTCTTGTTGCTCCAGCATCAAGTGAGTTCTCAACCAATTCCTTGACAATGGAAGCAGGACGTTCAATGACTTCTCCCGCGGCTATCTTATTGATAACATCTTCTGTAAGAATGGTTATTTTTGACATGGGGGCGAGTGAGACATTATAGTTTAAAATCTCCGTTCTCTCTGTTGAAATTCCTGCAGAACAGCCATTAAATCTTCTTTTTCAAATTCCGGCCAGGTTTTCTGCAAGAAAAACCATTCGCTGTAATTTGATTGCCACAGAAGGAAATTAGAGGTGCGCATAGCACCGCCTGTCCTTATAACAATTTCCGGGTCGCTATTAAGATAAAGATACGAACTAAACAAATTTTCATCAATTTTATCGGGGTGTAGTTTTCCTTGTTTGATATCATGTGCTAATTTCTTTATCCCATCAATTATTTCTTCCCGGCTACCATAGCCAAAAGCAAAATTAACAGTGAGTTTCAGATTATTTTTCGTTTTCTCCATCACCTCCCGAGCTAGATTTTGTATCCTTTTAGGAAAGAGATGAAGCCTTCCAATAAACTTTACTTTGATATCCTTATTTGTAAGATTAGTCGCTTCTTTTGTGAAAACATCTACAAACAAGCGAAAAAGAAAATTTATTTCCACTTTTGAACGGCCAAAATTTTGCATTGAGAAAGAGTATAACGTTAATTCTTTAATCCCTAACTCGGGTGCCCATTCTTCCACAAGCTTTTTTGCTTTCACCGCCCCCAACCGATGTCCTTCCATAGGGTTCAACCCTTGTTTTTTAGCATAGCGCCTGTTTCCATCGAGCTGAATTGCAACATGTTTAACCGCCATAAATAAGAGTATCCAGGCGTGTCCTTAAAAAGATTGTGAAAAATATATAAATCCCAATATAATCCTTAGGAAGCATGAACAAAATACTCCTTGCGGTCATTCTCGCTGGTTTTGGCGCTCAAGTCCTCAAATTAATTATTTATTGGTTTAAGCATAAAAGACTATCCTGGCATGATTTAGTGGTTACAGGCGGAATGCCCAGTTCCCACTCCGCATTTGTTGTTTCCTTGGCAACGATCATTTTCTTGGAAGAAGGGATCTCCACCACATTTACCATTAGTTTAGTCCTGGCCATGATTGTCATCCGTGATGCCTTTGGCGTGAGGCGAAGCGTGGGAGAGGAAGGGATGGTTATCAACCGGATCATCAAAAAAATCCAATTGAAAACGAAAACTCATTTCGCCATGGGCCACACCCCTCGACAAGTACTGGTGGGTTCTGTCATTGGGTTTCTTATTTCCATCGCAGTCTATTCTCTTGCATAAATCTTTTATAGCATATTCCATGGCCGCTGGATAATGGAGCAAAAACCAAAAATATGGGGGCTAAATCTTACTTTTGATGAGGGAGTTTCATTTCCAGAAGCCTTGCGCTTAATTGAAGGGTATGATGGTCTTCGTGTGAACGATCTAATTCACCAAGGTTGGGCTTATCATCACCTTGATGAACAGCAAGCTCTTCAGCGTGCGGAGCAAGAATATGGACTTTCCCATATTTTGAAAGTAAACCTTGCTGAGGGCGATGCGCAGAAAGCATCATCTTTCGTCAAGACGTTGCGGGAGGATACCTCGTTAGAAGGAAAGCTTGTGGAGGTCTGGTACCAGTTTAGAAATCTCCGGGATTATAATTTGTAATTGTAATAGAGCCGCATAATTTATTTAAATTTATTTAGTAATTTTCCATAATTGATAGAAAAATTGCCTGAATGATTGAACCGTATTTTTATCTTGAATTGAAATGCATGAAATTGGTTCTTTGTAATTCATTATTAATACTGTGTTTGTTCCAAAAATATCAATTGTTACTGGTGTAATCCCTTCCAATATTTTTGCTTCAGTGTATTTCATTCCCTTAAATTTTTTATAGAAATCACTGCTTTCTGAAAACAAATGTTTAGCTACGATTTTTTCCCCTATTCTTTTAGGAGACCAATTAATCCAGAACCTATTAATTGTTTCATCCTTTAATGAAGTAACTCCCATTGCTAGAATTTCTTCATCTTTCCCAACTCTTTCAAAAGCTTCATCCACAGCAGTTTTTAATCCTCTAAGTCCCGTGTAAATCGTTGATCTGGATTTTCCAATAATCGTATTTCTTAGCTTGTTTAATTGAGGTATTGCTTCTTCTATTATTGGCTCTTCTTTTTTTAACTGATTTAATCTTTCTTGAAAATACTCTTTTAATTGGTTTGGAGGCGATGCTGTGAAATGTTTGACTCCATTAATTACAGATTCGGAGATAAGACCTTTATGTTTTAATGATTCTAATGTGTCATAAATTCTTCCCGAGTTTAACCCTGATTTCTTTAGTATTTCAGCTGTTTTTATTGATCCAGATTTAACAAGTGTCAAATAAACAATACTTTCATTCTTAGTCAGTCCAATTTTTTCTAGTGTTTCACTTTCCATATCAGTTCATTCTCTTCTAAATTTATAAGCTTTTCGTTTTACCACCCATTATAGGGGGGGAAGTTTTTATTTTATATTACCATTAAACAGTTGCAGTATGAAAGAAAAAACAGCAAGTGTGCCTGAACAGATAGATATAATGGTAAATTCCGAGTGTAATGCAAGATGTCAGATGTGCATTCAAGAAATTACTTGGAAAATGCCTACTGGTAAGCAGGATCCTTTTACAAAAGGGGTCTCTGATTATATTAGTGAATACCATGACTTAGGTGGAAGAAAAGTTATAATCACTGGTGGAGAGCCCACTCTTAGACCGAGTAGAGTAATTTCTACATTAGAAGAATTATCAAAATATCCTGATTGGGAGCTTATAGCGATGTATACTAATGGCTCCCGTTTATTGAAAGAAAGTGATGGGGAAACTCTTGCTCAAAGGTTAAAGAAATTTGGATTGTGTTACGTTAATTTAAGTTCACACCATTACGATTCAACAAAAAACAATAGAATCTTTGGGATAGATGTAGGAAATCCTCAAGTCGTCGGAAAACACCTGTCAGATGTAGGTATGCCTCTTAGATTCTGTGCAACACTTCAAAAAGGTGGACTAGAAACAACTGATGATGTTTTGAAGTATCTTGACTTTGCCCAGCAATGCGGGGCTCAAGATGCTTATCTTAGAGAATTATTCAGGGTTTACAATGTTAATTCTAATAATGAAGCAATTAGTAGTCATTTAGAATATATAAATTTTAATTTTGTTTCTCTAAAACCCATAATAGATGGATTAAGAGATATAGGTCTAATACAGAAAGGACAAAGAGCTAATTTTCAAGGGAGAGAAAAGAATGAACTTGCATTTGAAACAAAGGATGGATTTCCTTTCTATACATCACAATTAGAAATAGGAAGAGAAAGAGCAGAAGAATTGCCTTATTTAGTAATCATGCCCAATGGCAATCTTTATTCTACATGGATGGGCGATCAGTTCAAAGTAAATTCGTTAAAAGAATTTATTGAGGTTGGTAAAAAATGAAGCAAAAAACACTTCTGGTAATGGATGTTCAGAATGAATTTTGCCATCCCAATGGATTTTTTGCAAAAAATCTCTGCGAGTGCAATCCAGATGGCTTTTTTGGAGATAATAAACTAACCACTGCAAGTATAGATGAAGCAGTAGATAATATTGAGAAAGCTATCGCACATTTCAGAGATGCTAGACTGCCAATTGTTTATGTGAAAGCCGTATCTGATCCGCAATATCTTTCAGAAGTTCGATTTGAACGATATAGGAGAATGTACGAACAAGGGTTCTTGAAAGATGGAACATGGAGCACAGATTTTTATAGAGTTTCGCCAAAAGCAGGAGAGTTGGTTTTCAAGAAAGGTGCATATAATCCCTTTTGCAATTCCAAGTTTAAAGAGCATATTTTAAAGACAGCATCTGGTTTAGTTCTTATAGGATTTTTTAGTGATGTGTGTATTGATGCTGTTGCTAGAACAGCTGATGAGAAAGATATTGGAATTCCAACGGAAGTCATTTCTAATTGCTCTAAAAGCTTATTGAGATCTCACGATGAAAACTTAAGATATATGGAAATGTTTTATGGCACTCGCATGTATGAAAATATTGCAGATTTCATTTCTAATCATAATCTTAGCTCTTAGTAAAAAAAAATTCTAAAATGAAAAAACAAAAGGCATTTATCATTGGAGCAGGAAGTTACTCAGTTAAAGACCACCTCAATTAAAAGAAAAAATTGTTCATAATTTATTTAAAGTTCATTTCTTCTCACCTCAATATGATCACCGTTAAAGAAATGAGAGCTTTGGAACGGTTTGCGCAAAAGAAAGGAATTTTCCCTATTCACTTAATGGAAAATGCGGGAAAACAAGTGTACGCCATTATCAAAGAGGGGTATGGTCTGCTGGGCAAACATATCGTCATTTTTGCGGGCGCAGGAAATAATGGCGGAGATGGCTTTGTGGCTGCCCGGCACTTTGCTGAAGAATGCCGCGTGGTTGTTCTCTTTTTTGGCGAGGAAGAAAATTTAACGGAAGAAGCGCAGGAGAATTACGACAAAATCAAAGATAAGATCAATATTATTTCTATAGCCACAAAAGAAGATTTAGAACAGTTTCATATCCAGGATGATCTTCCGTTAATTCTTGTTGATGCGCTGTTAGGAACAGGAGTAAACGGAACAATCCGAGAACCTGTCTCTCTGGGGATTGAGTACTTCAATTCACTTAATGGAATAAAAGTAGCGGTAGATATTCCTTCGGGCCTGAATGCCGATACGGGAGTAATTGAGGATAAAGCCTGTAATGCCGATCTTATTATCACCTTCCACGACCTGAAAATGGGATTAGAGAACTATAAAGAAAAAACGGTTGTTGCGGATATTGGGATACCTGTTAAATAACTGATCGTAACCATCTGGTCGTAGGAAAGCGAAACATTTTTATATTAATGACTTCTTTAAAAGTCATATGGCCCAAATAAAAATCAATTATACTTATGAAATCCTGCTCTTTTTATTAAAAAAAGACAGGCACGGAAGAGAGCTTGCAAAAGAACTGAAAACCTCGCTTACAAGAGTGCAGGCCATATTAACAGAGCTTAGGAACATCAATGTTTTAGACTACAGAATTGAAGGCAAAAACCATATTTATTTCATCAAAAAAAATCTGGTCTCAAAATCATTTATCTTAAATGCTGAAAACTACAAACTGGCAAAAATACTGAGCAAACACCCAGAACTGGAGCCTCTATTCCAAGACATCATTAAAAAAAGCCAATGCCATCTCATACTCTTATTTGGAAGCTATGCAAAAAATACAGAAAGAAAAGAGAGTGATATTGACATCTATATTGAGACAACTAATCCAAAAATAAAAGAAGAAGCCCAAAAAATCTATGACTTAATAAGTGTAAAGATTGGGAAATTTAACGTAAATGATTTATTAATAAAAGAGATCATGAAAAACCATGCCATCATCAAAGGCGGAGAGAATTATTATGAAAAGGTCAAGTTTTTTGAATAAGCTCAAAGCTGAAGAATCTTTAAAACTGGTAGAACCCTCTGGAGAAATATCGAAATCATATCTGATAAAAAGCGACAAATGCATTCAAGTTGCAAGACTAGCATATGATGCAGGAATTTATGAAAATGCAGTTTCCGAAGCATACTATTCAATTTATAACGCAGTAATGTCTTTATTCTTCAAATGCGGGATAAAATGCGAAAACCATTCAGGAGCAGTTCTCTTGATAAAAGAGCTTTTCAAACTAGAAAGCTTTTATTTAATATTTTCAGAATTTAAAAAAGACAGAATAGACAACCAGTATTATGTCCCAATACTTGACACAGAACCAATAAATAAAGAAAAGTGCAACGAAAGAATAAGAATAGCACAAAGATTTAACGCAGAATTAAGAGCTTATTCTGGAAAAATAACAATTCAAGAAATAAACAATATAAGAAAAAAATTTGAGGAACTTTAAATGTTAGACGCAGTACTAAATTAAACAGGCGATATATTTTCCTTAATTTCTCTTTCCATGAGAATTAAGCAATTTAAAATGTATAAATATTCCTTTCAAAATTCCGTCAATTTCCGATGTGTGGAGTAATGAACAAGTGTCGTGTTTCCGGAACCGTCAGACACTTTCTCCGTGGAAATAAACCGCGCTTCTTTCAATTTTAAAATACGCCGCTGAAAACTCTTATAACTCATCTCCCCCCCTGTCTGCGCATAGGCGCTGTAAACATCCCCTATCTTCCCGCCGCTGCGATCTTTCACCAAATTCAAAATCAATTGAAGCTCATCATCCAACCCTTCTTTGGGCTTGATATGGAAATCATCCACCTTGCGAATGGCTTCCGCGACATGAAGCAGCGTTATCTTACGTGAACTTTTCTCCTCTGCCAGATTCCCGGCTTCTTTCATGAGATACAGCCCGACGCGGACATCGTTTGTTTCGGTGCACTTTTCCACCAGTTCTTTAAAGGCATCCTCATCCCAGCATCCCGGCACGAATGCATAATCACGCCGCTGCTGGAGAATTCCCGCTATTTCTGACTGGTTATACGATCGGAAGAAGAGAAATTCCGGGCCTAATCTGCTCCTGATCCGTTCATCAAGATCGCTGTAACTGTCACGATAATTGGTGAGCAGGAAAAGAGATTTGCGGTAAATGTCTTCCAGGATTGTATACAAGAAATCCGTATCTTCCAGTTTGTCAATTTCATCAAAGACAAAAACGACACTTTTCTTGTTTAATTTCTGCAGAATTAACTGAAACAATTCACTGGTTTTCTTATTCTGGATAAATTTGTATCCAAGATCCTCGCAGATCTTAATAAAGATTTTAAACGTGGTATTTTCTTTCCAGCAGTTGACATAGATAGGCACAACATCATCGGTTTCTTCCTGCAATTCCCGGAGGACGTGCTTGCAGGCCGTTGTTTTGCCGATGCCCGGCGCTCCGTACACAAAAAGATTTCTCCCATTATGCGCCTGAAAGAGAGGCCGGATGGCCGCCGCAAACCTCTGCTGCTCATTTTCCCTGAACTGCAGGACCTTGGGCTGAAAGTCGTAATCTAAAAGAATCGTATCCCTAAATAATGATTCCCCTGAACGGAGCATATCTTTGAATAAGGACATATTATCCATAAGAAAATAATTTTTTATTAATGTTGTGCAAGAATTTGTGCCAATTATGCTACAGTATCTATATCATAACCTCTTTTAACTTTCCCCCTGGATACTAAGGTAACGGAAATAGTTTAGAACTCACTTCCCAATTTCCGTAATACCATGCATATACGGCCAGAGAATTTGAGGCACTTTCACGGTCCCATTCTTCGTCTGGAAATTTTCCAAAATGGCCACCATGATCCGGGAAGTCGCCAGTGCCGTATTATTTAACGTATGAAGCACTTTCCTGCTCCCATCTTTTCCCACTACTTTGATTCCCAGCTTCCGCGCTTGGTAATCAGTGCAATTGCTCAAGGACATGACTTCCCCATAATTTTTGGTTGTCGGCCGCCACACTTCTACATCGTAACTTCGGTGTTTCCAGGCACTCAAATCGCCGGCGCAAATTTCCACAACACGGTACGGTAATCCTAAAGCGTGCAGGATTTCTTCTGAATTTTGCAACAATTCATCAAACAATTTTCCGCTGTCTTCCGGCGCGCAGAAAATAAACTGCTCCACCTTGTTGAATTGATGCGTCCGCCATAATCCACGTTCATTGATCCCATGCGCGCCAACTTCTTTTCGGAAACACATACTATATGAGAAATATTTTTTAGGCAATTCTTTTTCCTGCAACGCATCATCTTTATGGATGCCGAGCAAGGCGTGCTCGCTTGTCCCAATGAGGGCCAACTCTTCTCCTTCAATGGTGTAGATCGTCTGGCCAAATTCAGCGACGTCAATTGCCGCCTGTAAGACCTCCTTGCGGATCATTAACGGCGGTTCGACATAGGTGTATCCTTTGCCCTGCATGAACTCAATGGCAAAATGGATTAGCGCTTGATTAAGCAGGGCCAATTCCCCATTCAGAAAATAAAATCCGTGACCGGATGTTTTGGCAGAAGAATCAAAGTCTGCAATTCCTAGTTGTTCAATTAACTCAACATGATTTTTAACTGGAAAGGAAAAGGTCGGTTTCTTCCCCCACGTTTTGATCTGGATGTTCTCAGACTCATCTTTTCCTGGCGGAACCTTTGGATGCATGATATTACCAAGTTTGGATAATGATGCATCCCTTTTTTCCAGTAACTGGGCGGCTTTTTCTTCTTGTTTTTTTATTTCTTCCACAACTTCTTTCATTTCCTTGATTTTCGCGGTGCCGCTTTTTCCTGCTTTCTTTAAAGAATTAATTTCCAAAGAAACAACATTTCTTTTCTGCTTTAGTTGCTCTGCTTTTTGTAGTTCACTCTTCCACTTTTTATCAAAAGAAAGAACGTCATCAACTGTTTTCGGATCACGGTTTCGTTTTTGCTCGTTTTGCTTCACGAGATCCGTTTTTTCGCGTACTAAAGCAATATCTAACATAGCAAGGGGTATCGTATCAAGTTATATAAAACTTACTACAATTAGACTTATCAAAAATGAGCTTAAATGAGATTGCTTGTAAAGCAAAACATATATAAACCTAAAAATTAATCTGTAGAGAGAAAAGAGGAATGATCACAAAAAAGAGTGTACAGATAGTTTCTGTTATAGTTCTTATAGCTTTGCTTCTTTTTTCTGCGGCGGCAGATACAGAAGTGGGATCCTGTTATGCAGATGTAGATTGTAGTGATCCAAACAACCCCTATTTATATTATGATGGCTGCACTCCTCAAACCTGCTATTGCAATGAAGAAACATATACTTGTTTTACTACTGAAGAAGTCGTGATTCAAGAACAAGGAGAACCCGCAGTTGTGACTGGGGCGGAGATTGAGAGTGTATCAGCTCCCGGGTTCAATGCTTCCCTTCTGACAGCATTACAGGACCGGTTGGCGGAACTTGAAGCGCAGCAAGCAGCGCAGCAAGCGGCAGCAGCGACTTTGACGTTAACCCAAGAAGAACGAATAACTGCCGTTGAAGAAAATCTGGCGCTGTTCCAAGAGCAGACGGCACAGCAGATAGCTGTATTGCAAAATCTGCAAACGGAACTCCAACAAGTGGGACAGGTAGTTCAGCAAGAGCAGCAGGTGCGCAATGAATTAGCTACCGGACTGGCGGCAGTGCAGAAAGATATCAAAACAACGGAAGGAGACTTAACAGATGTAGAAGAAGGGTTGACCAAAGAACAATCTTTTACAAGACTCATAAAAGGCATATTTTTGGTTCTTCTTTTGATCATCGCTGGCCTTACTGTTTTTTATTTCGTTACCGGAAAAGCAAAACAGGCACCAGAAATGAACATGGAAGTTATCAATTATATCACGGAACACATCAAGCAGGGAAAAAAGTTTCCTCAGATTAAAGATCATTTGCTGCAAGCGGGATGGTCGGAACAAGACATTACAGAGGCGTATAAACAAACTATACAACACAATGTTCAGAAATACAAAAAGCAAACTGGAGGACAACCTGCAGAGGAACCGAATACTGATAAAAAGAAAATAATGACGATTGCCGTTGTAAGTCTGCTGCTTCTGATTGGTGCTTTTATTTTAATACGTGGGGTAACCACCGGACAGGCCATCTATTTCCAGAGTCCGCAGGAATTAAGCGCTGCAGTAGAAAATAACCTTAAAATTCAGATAAAAAACAATGCTTTTTATCCTTTAGTAGATTACGCTTTCGTCTGCGTGCAAGTGCACGATGGTGACAATTGGGTATATTACAAAGTACTTAAAACCCCGCGAGGTCATGTTGTCCAACCAGCTCCTCTCCCATGTACAGAAGATCCAAGCTATGACGCTGCGGTTAAATTTACCAACTGGAACAGTTTTAACATCCTTACGCGAAAATTAACGTGTGAGAATATAAAGAATGAGCATGCCAAACAGGGAGTGTACGTTCTTCCTTCAACGTATGTCCTGCCGGGATTCTCCCTCAATCCGGAAAGCGATGCCAGCCGATTCTGTAAAGCGTTACAAGAGTGCCTTACTGCTGAAGAATTAACTGCAATGGGGATACAGTGTTAGAAAGAAACCGATAATCCGGTAAAAAAAGTGTTCACTAATTTACATAAATTCCCTTCGTAATTCAAAATCAAAACGATTCAAAAATTCTTTGGCAATAACTTTATTGTTTTCATTTAAAAACTCATACATATCTTTGCTAAAACAATGAGCGCACAAAGCCATCAATGAGCCGCAAGAAATACAACAAGTTTCACCTTCAATTTTGAAACCATCTATCTTATTGGCCAGATTTTCATCATATTCTGCTACCATTACTTTCATCTCTCTTGCGAGACACTCGGAACAGATTGGATTTGTAATGACTTCATTGCATTCTACACATCTGGTGAATGGCGCTCGTGTTGTTTTCATAGGAAATAACCTCACCTCTTCTGTTTTTTTGTTCAGATAAAGAAAAAACTGTACGTGGGAAAATAATGAAAGTATCACTTCGTATTGTTGAGCACACTAGGACAGAAGTAAGACACTTATATATACTTTCACCATTAACTACATATGGGATATATGCTTATTTTGGGAAGAAACGAAAAGAACGAGCGTTATATTCCTTGGTGTCATACACACAAATTCCCTGTTCGTGCCACAGCACAAATTCACCTATTCTAACATCTAACGCCATTTTGCTGCAAATGGTGCAATAAGGATCACCAGCATATTGCTTTTCTCCCTGCTCGTCCAGACGTATAAAATATAATTGTGATCTTTCTATTTTTGCAGAATTTCTTCGTAATGCATCCATGATCGCTCGTTGCTCCGCATGGACGCAGCAGGTTTTATCAGATTTAAATGACGCAGGGAGCGTGTCTTTGAGGCAGGATTCCAAACATTCATTCTGGGGAGGAGAGTTAAACCCTTCTCCAATAATCGTATTATCTTTTACGATAACAGTTCCACAACGTGATCGAAAACAAGTGGAATGAAGCGCAACTTCCGCTGCTTTGTCCATGAACTGTTGTGCTTTTCGTTTTTCCTCCCCAGAGAGATATTTCATTCGTTTTCAGAAATAGGGGGTATTGAAATATTTTTCGTACCAACATCGGTATTAGCAAAAAAATATCGAGAGAGGATAACCATCAGAAAATATAAATCTTTAAAAATAGGGTTGGCTCACGATAGAAGTATGAAGCACATAGAGGAGATTATATTAACTAAACAACATTATGCTCCTTTTGGATTTCCTATAACAAGATATTCTATTTCTGATAACTCTATTGACGAGTTCGTTAGCAATCTCAAAGAACAAAAACTTGAAATTAATCCAGATTATTCTGAAAAAGAAGTAAAGTATTATGCACGAAAAGGACCAAAATCATCTGAGGAGAGAACTGTAACTGTTCCATTAGCTACAAAGTTTGCAGATGTAGTTAGTCTAACAGCTCTCTATTTACGGGATGGAAGGGGTTTAGAGCTGGAGCTTCGCGATTGTAATCATAGAGGAGAATCGGGAATTATTTGTAAACTTACAACAGAGAAAGTTGACGTATCAGTTTTGGATAAAGTAAGAGAAGCTATGAGAAGGACGTATGATGAAGATTACGTCTGGCTGTTAAAGAATGTTCAGAAAAGTTTCCCTGAAACAGGAGAGAACTTTGAATAATTAACTTTTTGAGGATGACCACTCAGTTAAACTCAAAAATGTGCTGGTTTTAGCGGTCGCATTTTTCCAAAAACCCTATTTTGCAAAGTTCTCAGAATAAGAGCAAAATAAAAATTATTCTTCTCAATATTTTTTTAAAAAAAAAGTGGAGGGCTCCAAAGAGGGGGTTTGAGGGTGGAGAAATTCTACGGAGCCCACAGCACTATCAAACTCTAATAATTAAAAAATGAACTAATATATAAATGTTACTAATTAGTATACTAGTTGTTTAAAAATAACGAATACTACGAAAAAAGGGAAATTTAACTAAAAACGATAGTATATGTTGCTTTGGTATATGAAGAAAATCCAAAGTGTATAATACATCACACAAAATTTTTTATTTCAAAGTCATTTCTTGGAAAACGTGGTACAATTCTACGTGCGAGAGTGCAAGGAACTTTTAGAATATGATAGCCCGATACCTAGTTGTACAAATGTAGTAGCCTGTGAGGAAGCTTTATTTGGTTCGCTATCAGATGAAGAAGCTCAATATTTGATTCGTGAGAAAGTAAAAAAACATACGGTCGCAAATCCGACATTAGCAATCAGCGAAGGGCAAGTTCATCAGTTAGTTGGAGAGCATCCTGGCTATCCTTGGGCGCATAAACTTACAATTACCTTGGAGACTATAGCGGGAATGCCAACTGATCTTCTGTTATCACGCTTCTTACGTCCCAACATTCTAACAGATCAACCAGGATCATTGAGATACGCATTGATAAGCGGAGGATTTCCATTTAATCCCTTTTATATGACGCCCCAACGCGATGGAGGAGTAACCCCATTCCTCTGGAGCCCTTACTATGAGGCGCGGAAAGCAGAAAATGCAAGTGATGACGAAGCCTTTGTTTATGTAAGAGCAATACTTGATTCTATTAGTTATAATTCTAGAGAAAAAATACTCTTGATGGCACTATTTGAGGACGGCCCAGATGAGGCATTACAATGGCTTACAACTCCTCTGGATGAGCCTAAGAATTTGATTGGAGAATCGCTAAAAGAGTATCCCCGCGGTCAGACGCCATTAGCTTTACTTAAAGATTTTAGAAAACATCCCTACTATGAACTGGCAATGCTAGAGCTAGTTGAACATCGCCTGCACGATTGGAATCAGGAAACCGCCAAACGAGCATCTCACGAAGTCTTATTTACAAAATTTGCAAAGGAGTTGCGCCTGAATCCAGTCTAAAAAACTGAGAAATCTGCTGAGCGTAACTCTTCGTCACCATAAGCCGTTCCCGCGGAAGACAGTCAAAATATTTCTGCCAGACAAAACGCTCGTCAAGGAAGATGATCACTCCTTTATCGGTTTCAGAACGGATGCACCGTCCCGCTGATTGGATGCATTTGTTCATCGCCGGAAAGATATATCCATAATCCCACCCTCGCCCAAATTTATGCTCATAGTAGGCAATCGTTTCCGTCGTGCGCAAATCTGGTTTAGCTAAGGGAATTCCAATTACAATGACGCCATTTAACAAATCCCCTGGAAAATCGACACCTTCCGCAAAATTCGCTCCCGTGACTCCCAAGAGCACGGCCCCTTCTTTCTTCGCTGCTTTAAACTGGGAGAGCATTTCTTCTTTTTCTTCCTTCGTCATCTCGCTCTTCTCCCAAAACACTTTCTTTTGGGATTTGAAAAAATATCCGATCCGATCGCGTAAATCGTAGGAAGGAAAGAACAATGCTACATTGCCTGGAATGAGTGCAGACATCTCCGCGCACTTGGCAGCGATCGTTTCATACATGGTATCCCCGCGGAGCGTAAATTTTGTTGTTGTTTCCGGCACGACCAAAGAGAGTTTATTTTCCGGAGGGAAAGGGGAAGTGTATTTTTTCTCGAGGCAATTTCCAATACCTAACAGGTCTTTATACATAGATGTCGGCGTCAGCGTGCCGCTCATGACCATCCCGCCATGAACGCGCTGGAAGATATCTTTTGTTATGATTGCCGGATCAAGGCAGAGGTATTGCAGCAGCAGCTGCGGGCCGTATTTTGTGGCCTGTTCCGAAATGATCCGCGTAAATCCCTCATCCGTTCCCGTCCAGGCCTCGAGAAAGTGGGAAATTCCGCCCAGATAACTTTTCTGCTGCTTTTTTCTTACTTCTTCAGCAGCAAGTTCCACTTGGTCTACTAATTGGTCATAAGTAACTATCGAATTCACAGCATTGACAAATTCATCTTTGGTCACTTTTTTCTCTTTACTGTGACTGCCAGAAGCTCCGGGAGCCAAATTTTGCAAAATACGCATAATCTCTTGTAACCAGACTATAAGGCCGTGGTATCCAAATTTTTTTGCTTCAATAATAGAATTCTTAATCATTGTTGTCGTGAGATTGCTGCTGACCATATCAGCAATTCGTTGCGGAAGATTATGTCCTTCATCCACGATCACGATCACATCTTCTAATTCCAGCTCTAACTTCGTGAAGAGTGTTTTTTGAACAAACGGATTAAAAAGATAATAATAATCCCCAATAAGAACTGTTGCTTTTTTTGCTAGGGCAAGGGATACTTCGTAACTACACATACGCTTCTCTTTGCTTAAGGAAAGGACTTCTTCTACATGCAACGGACCGCGTCGCTGAAGTTCTTGTACAAACGCTTTTGCTTCTACTTGCAAATCTTTCTTGCTGCGAGCATTATTGTAAAACTCACATTCTCCTTTTTCTACAATGGTTTTGCAAAATTCCATAAAATCATTGCCGAACAAGGCAGCGACATCCTGACTGCACATCCATCTCTTGCCAATTAAATCAGCGCAGGAGAACTCAACAGAACTTTTCTCTTTAATTTTCTGAAGCGTGTCAATGGCAATGCGGTGCTGCGTATGCCTATTTGTCAGAAAAAAAATTTTTTTATATTTCTCAAGAGCAAAGGGAAGAACAACGGAGAGAGCGCTGGCGGTTTTTCCTAATCCCGTTGGAGCATGTGCAAGAAGAATTTTCCCCATTGTGAGCGCTTCATGAATATCTCTCATTAACACATCTTGCTGGGGCCTGATGGACGCATGCGGAAATAAGCTTATGAAAGACAAAGAAGACATACGACGACAGAACGGCATTTCTTTTAAAAATATTCGCTTTCCGTCAAAAAAAATGCACCATAACATTTAAATAAGCAACTATTCCAATATAACTATTCAAGTGAATAAATGTTTAAATATATCTATTGCGCCCGAACTTTTCGGGAGGTGAGGATAGACTAGGGGGTGTGAAATTGAGAAAGAAGAAAGTAATTTTCGACGTTTTTTTTCGAGAAAAACCAGCGATGATGTTGGTTGAATTAAAGAATGCTGATGCGAATGTCTATGCTTCAGTCTTGGCAAAACAAATCGATTGCACGTATTCTCATGTGGTGAAGATACTGCAGGAGATGCAAAAAGCGGAATTGATTAATTTCAAAAAAGAAGGGCGCCTGAAATTGCTGGAATTAACCAAGAAAGGAAGAGACGTGGCGTCAAATATTGAAAGTATCCGAACGATGCTTTAATTTATCTTTTTGTCTTTTTTTTCTTTATATTTTTTATTTCTGAGAATTGGTCGTACAAATTCTTTCCAAAAATGAAGAAATTATTATGAATGAAATGAAGAATTAAAAGAAAGAGAAAAAAAAAAGAAGTTTATTCCAAGTACATTTTCAGGCGGTTCATGTCCAGCTTCCAATCAGCTGGAAGCTTGTCTGACCTTTGATAATATTTCACCAACCGCCGTATTTTAGAACTTGTTAAATTCAGACCCCGCTTCGCGGTTTGATCTTGCTTGTTCTTTTCCAGATGCTGTTTTACGGCAATAAGTTTCTTGATAAGGCTGAGAACGTCCTCAGGTAGATTCTTGGCAACGCTGTTTTCCTGGAGGATGGTAGTGATTTTTTTATCCGTCAGGGCCTGTACGCTGTTAATTCCATAACTATCACGTAGGATTACCCCTATTTCACTCCCGCTCTTGCCTGCTTTGGCATACTTAATAACCAGTTTCTCAACTTCCTTTCCTTTGTACGGCGCCCAAGTAGGAGTCTTCTTCATAGGTCGTGTGCTTCCGCTTTTTCCTTTCCGTCGTGAATGCATTCGTGCCATAATATTATTTAACCTCGCTGATGTTTTAATTGTTTTAATTCATATAGGAGAATAAGCATTTGCTTCATCTCCAGTATACGCAAGCCAATCCAACCGACGTATCTCTCGATACGGTTGAATTAGTATCTTTATTTAAAAAGATTACGGAGAAAAATCAAAAAGATTAAATACGCTCTCTTTCTACAGAAACTCATATGGATAAAAGAATACCCCAAGCCCTGCGAACCTGGTTTTTCATTCATTTTCTCGTTGATATCTTTTTTGCCATTCCCTTGCTTTTCTTCCCAGCGTGGTCTTTACGCTTGCTTGGATTCATGATTATTGAACCACTCACCACTCGACTGGTTGGGGCAGCGCTGTTGGCTATTGGCGGCATTTCCTTGCTCAGCTATCGCCAGGGAAAGGAACGTTTTGATGTTTTATTAACATTGAAAATTATCTGGAGCATAAGCGCCATTATTGCCATTTTCCTCTCCCTCGCGGAAGGAGCGCCTGCAGCTGTCTTTGGTATTCTGGCCCTTTTTGCTTTTTTTTCGGCAGTATGGATTTACTACAAAATTCAATTACATAAAAATAATCATTAACAAGAACAAGAACAAAGAAACAAATTGAAGCAAAACCAAAACATTTATTAACATCCTCATATTAAATCTATTTTAAAATAACTGCAAAATTAAAATAATTGCAAAAGAGGTAAGAGGTATTTCACGTTGAAAACAGAAAGTTCACAGGGGAAGCATAATCTCCGGTTTTATCTTCTACTTTTAATCCTTGTCATAGGCGGGATATTTATTTTCTTCATGCTGAATGATGGGAAAAATGAGCCTACGATCACAAATGCCGTTGTAACAGATTTAGAAACTGATTTGGATGAAGATATCTTCAATTCAGAAATAAAAACAAAAAGAATCGTGTCACAGGAAAAAAATGAGATTGTGTTTCAATTAGCGGTTGATACGGTCCCTACGGCAACAAAAGAAGCAAAAGCAAAGCAAATTGAACTGGGATTTAGTGATACAACAGCAAGAATCAAGATAAATAATGATAAGTTAGAATTGAACGATCTGAGTGAGGTTCGCTTGCAGGTTGACGGTTTTGTAGGAGAAATAGTTTTTAATGATGGGCATCTTTCATTTGACGGAACTGCTAAACGAATTAATGTTAATGGCGTTGCGTTCTCTTCATCGCAAAAAGATTTGAAATTATCATTTACCAATCTTGAATATCAATCATTGGTTCTAAGAGAGCTGGAGCTAGCAGAAGTAGAATTTTCTAAAGGAAGCGGGACATTTAATGTGGGAGAAAAGTTGCAGTACGTGATAGATGATGAAGAAATACAGTTAGCTGCATTCGCGGGAGATCTTAAGATTGATAGAGTTAATATGACTTCCGTTTCCCTTGAAGGTATCACGGAAGGAATTAGTATTAGCGGAAATACACTGGGGCTCAGTCTCCAATAATTTTCTAAATATAGTCTTTTCTAAATAAGACATTATTCTTCTGTACATTTTTTTCTAAATTATAAATGATTTATATGCCAGCTCAAAAATAAAAAAGAACCCTTACTTTAGTACAACTCTCTTTTTCTCAGATCTTTTTTCTTCAGATTTCGTCGTAAAGAAGCATACTTATCTATCAAAGAGAATTTGGGCGGTTTTAGCTGCACTGTCGATTGCGTACATTTCTTGCAGGCATTCTCTAAGCTATATATGTTGCAATTTGGGCATTTGCGGATTCGTTCAACCATAAGTGTTGTGATGTCAGGATCATTCAGACTTCCCGGCATAGTATCTCATATTTTTAATTATTCTTTCTCTCTTTCAAAAGACGCGGTAGACAACTTGTCAATAAACGTTTCTATAATCTTTTGAACTTTCACAAGATTCTTTTCTGCTGGTTTGTAATCTACATCCTCGAGAACGAGTTTATATCTTCCAGCTCCAACATACCGTAATTGTATTGTTTGGGAAACTGCTTCTACTTCCTGCAACAGGCTGCGTATTTTTTGAACGCCATCAGGGGCAAACGTTTGCAGTACTATTTCTCCCCGAATCGTTATTTTCTTCGGTTTAAATTTTTCAACAACGGCTTCCGCAAGTTCTTTGGCGACGTTTTTTTCCAGCCCCAGTTTTTCAAGATGAACGTCACCGGAAACAACGTCTTGAAAACATAGGTTTAGATGTGAGTACTCTTTGCATATTTTCGAACTTAATTCATCATACAATTCTTTCTCCGGCCGCTTTAATTTCTTGGCGAGATTTTTCACCAGGCTTTCCGCTTTCAGTTCCTGCTTGATCTCTTCCAATTTCTCGCGACGCTGGACGGAATTCACCCGGCGCAAGGAAAGATCAATATGGCCTTGTTTTTGATCCACACGAAGAACTTTGCACACGATCTGCCGGTCGATGCTCACAAACTCCCGTAAATTGCGGATTCGTCCAGGAGACACTTCTGAGATATGAACCATTCCTGGTTGATTGTACTCAAGAAGATCAACAAAGACAGAATTAGGAAAAATCTTGGTTACTTTGCACAAGACTATTTCGTCCTCTTCCGGGAGCCCTTTTCGTTTGTAAAACATTTTATTAACTAGAAAGAAGAGTATTTATAAATATTTACTCCAATACTTCCAGAACACGCGCGGAAATTTTAGATTTTCCACCGGTCGGATAGGCGATTTCTTTACTACACACAAGGCACGTAACTAAACTCCCTGCGTTTCCAAAAATAATCTGTTCGTTTTTGCATTTTGGACAACGTACTTTGATAAATTTACTTTTTGGCATTGCAATTTCCATTTTAAATGAACTCCACGCGCTTGGCCCTGATCCCAGATGCCTGAGCACTTGATTTTTTACATTTTGAACAAGTATATCGAAGGTCTGTCTTTTTAGTGTTCTTTGCTCCTGTCCTCTTAAATTTGGTCACTGCAGGCTTGGAATATCTTCCATGCCCGCCTATCCCTCGTGCCCGGCCTCGAAGACGTGCTCGATATTTTGAGCCAACACTTAAAGAACTGGCAGCCTTTTTTTTATTCTGTGCTACTTTGTGTTCTGTATGACTCTTACAATTCTTGCAGAATCGTTTCTGAGCTTTTGGAATCTTCATATCTAGGTTAGGACAAGAGTTTATTTATAAAGATTTTGGAAATGTAATGGAGGACAAAAAGAATTGATAATTTACCCTACATTATATCCCGAAGGACATAATGTTTTTAATTAGATATTTATGTCCTTCGTTAATGCTCAAAGAAGAGGTAATTTGTCCGTAAGCTGATCGATTTCCGCTTCATTGTCAGGGCCAATTCCCACGCATGTCTTCGTTCCTGGGACAACCACTGTTTTACCGGCATCCGTTATCAAAGAAGCAGTGAGGCCTTTCTCTTTTGCCAATTGAAAATAAGTCACCAATTCTTGTTCATCTTTTACTTTGAGCGTGATTTTGGCCATGCCTTCTTTTCTCCATGCTTTCACTTTTTCCGGATCCGATTTTAAGACCGCTTCTACTGATGCATGGGCTACCTGTGCAGCAAGCTTTCCTTTTGGAAGCTTTAAATCCTGGCGTGCAAGTATTACTTGTTTGTAGCTCATTCTTTGCTCAACAGATTAAAAAAAGAAAGACCTATAAAAAACTACCTTATAATTTAGGTATAAAAAGAGTATTTCTGTAGAAAGAAAAGTTACATCTCCTAAAAAATTTAATTTTTCCATTCGGTCTCGAACAGAGAACTGAAATAGTCCAAGAAGTACGGTGCATTCAACCATACTGCGCAGTCATAACTTTTGTGAACTTTCTTGTCGTCGGTTAAAAAAACTAAGATCTCGTCCGAATCGATAATACAAAAACGGGCTGTTTTCCCATTTTGCTGTTTTATCTTTGCAAACTTGGAGAATGAGGAAACAATATCTTTATTTGCAGAACCGTCTGCGGGAATCGCCATGCGCACTACAACTCCATTCTTGGCCGCTTTCTTAAGATGCTGAAATAGTATTTCTGATTTCCTTTCCAGGCCTTCATTGGTAGTCATAATGGAAATATTTTTCTTTGCTCTTTTTATCATTGAAAGAAGATGATCGTAGGCTTTTTCCCTTCCTCTGAAAGCGCCGCTTTTATCAGTAGGGTCAATAAGCTTAATGCCTTCGGTATGAAGCGTATTCAGTTCTTCTAAAACTTCACTTTCTCTTAAATTGGAGAGAATTTTGTTTCGCTGATCAGCTTCTTCAATAACTTTTCTCTTTACACGTTCAATGACTTCTCCCGGTGTAACCGCGAGATATTTAATTGGTTTCCCAACTTTGACAATAATAAATCCTTTTTTCTCCAAAGATTCTAGAACATCGTACGCCCGACTGCGAGGGACATTAGAAATATCAGATAATTCTCCAGCAGTTGACACGCCCCGCGATAACAACGCAATCCATAACTTACTTTCGTACGAATTTAAGCCGAAATCTTTCAATTTATTCAAAAAGTCTTTCTGAACGATCATGTGTCAATTTCTCCGTGAGCCTGCTTCCGACTCAACCACCAAAACATCGTTAAGAACTCTTTTTCCGTGATTGATGTTCATAAATGTCGGGTTATTTATAAATCTTTTGCGTTTTAGTACTTAAAAGTAGTTATTTTTTTGCAGTGTCAACCGTAAATAGTTGGCTATCTTGAACAAGAAATAACCCTATTCTTGCTCCAGCATCGAGCCAGCCGTGAGCATAATTCAACGCTGCAAAGGCCAGAACCATATCTTTTTTTGTATTCAAGAAATAAAGGGCATCGTTATAATAGCATTGTGCCATTTCAAAGAATATAGAGGCAGTTTCTTGTCTTTTCTCATCACGCTTATTCTCTGCTTCTGTTAATGCTCTTTTTGTAACGGAAAAGTACTTTTCCAGAAGTTCATGGGTGATTGTATCTTTCATTG
>JAGVYN010000020.1 GCA_018303265.1 Candidatus Woesearchaeota archaeon | reverse complement strand
AGGCACTATGAGCTGCTTTTCGCACCATAGGAGTAGAAAAAGAGCAAGACTATAAGATTCTTACCCCACAGCAAGCTGTGGGGAATTATCTAGTTAAAAAATCAAGTGCGAAGTCTGACACTACCCGAACGAAGAGAGATTTTCTACAGAGTTGAAAAAATTAGGTATGAACTTAGAAAGGAAACATTATTAAACTTCTTTCCCAACATCAAGCGTATGAAGAAAGGGGTAAAATATGCAATCATCACTCTTATTCTCATTCTTGGAGTTATAATCATTTTTAATAATCAAAATAAAGAAGATAACATTGCGCCTGAGATTGAAACGGAAGAAGCAGATCAGCAAGGAAAAGCGCTGGAAATTCAAGAATCTCCTCAAGAGGAATCTTCTCAAGAATCATCAGAATCCATGACCTTTCTTGTTTCTGTTCCGAAAAATACTCTTGAAGGCGACACCGTCTACATCTACACGCATACACAGCAGAAGTTTAAGATGAACAAAACCAGCCCATTTGAGTATGAAATTACTCTTACACAAAATCAATTGCAACTTCATGAAGAAGGCATGATACAATACCGCTACAGCAGGAATGGATATGACTTCCACACTGCTGAATATCTGGAGCCAGACACTAACGACTATTTCTGGACGAAGAAAGGAAGAACCGTATCTTTTGAGAACGGCAAGATCCAGCAGGATACTATACGTAGATGGAGATTCTTTCCAGAAGAAGGCATGATCACCAAAAAGACCGGTCTGCAGCCCCAAGGCGATTTCCTCCCAAGAATAAACAACATTCCATTTCGTTCAGGACAAACCATAGAAGATCTTTATGTTGATGCCTTTCACGAATTTTTTGATTCGACCGCAGAACACATGAAAGATCAAGGATATAATTGGGTAGAGATTGATCCTCCGTGGCAATGGATAGAAGTGAACGGTCTGCCCAAAGTACGCAACGAAATCAAAAATAATCCCAACTATCCCAATGATGAAATGTTTCTTGAAGAAGTGAGAGCTTACAAAAAACAAGGATTGAGCGTTTATATTGCACCGCAGGCATGCTGCACTCCTCTCAATATGGAGAATCGCACACAAGAATGGTGGCAAGCGTATTTTACGGAGACGGAACGATTCTTGGTGCATTTCGCAGAGCTGGCGCAAGAAGCTGATGCCGATGCTTTTTCCTATGCCGTGACCGAGTGGGATGATGAAAAAATACCACTGGATGTGGAGCAGGAATGGAGAACTATTTTTAAAAGTATAAAAAAAGTCTTTGATGGAGAGGTAGGTCAGATGGTCTGGATTCTCGGCCCGGAGGTCAGCGCAGAACCATCTCTTATCCCCGACATGAAGAGTCTCACCTGGGCTGACGAACTTGATTTCATTATGGTTCACAGCGACTTTCCTCTTTCTGAAAAAGAAAACCCCACAGATGAAGAACTAAAGCATGGTGCAGATGCCGTTGTGGACGGAACACGCATAATTTACGACACATTTGCAATACCTGTACTTATACGAAATGGATACTTTAATGTAAAATACTCTTGGAAAGGCCAAACATTTTATTCCATCTCCTCCATCCCGTGGATTTCAGATCCTGAATCAAAACTGAAAGAAAGTGTTTACGAATTTGACACAGAAGATCATGCCCGGGTTGTGAACGCCTATTTCAAAGCTATTGCCGAAAAACCATGGGTTATAGGGTATCTGCATTTTGGATATACACATTGGGAAGATCCCTTGTCCCCGTGGATGTCTGTACGAGGGAAACCCGCAGAAGATATCTGGAATAGATGGAATATGAAAATCTATAAAAAATAAGTAAAGAAATTTTTGGGAATTATCCCTTACTATCCAAAATATCATGCGCATTTGTTGCATGCAAATACGCAGCTATCTCTTTATTCTCTGCTTTTAATAAAAACTGCATTTGTAATGATTTTTTCTCCGTGTTACTTACCCTTGCTAACTGATCAGCGAGAACAAGACCATAAGGATATCCCAAAAATAAGGCATCAGCACTATTTTCTGTCAGGAATGGGAGAATATCCTTATTTCCTTCAAAACGAAAGACGTGTTTCGCTTTTGAATTCAGCTTGACAAAGGATGTTTTCTCCGTAATATTGTAGGACCAGCACCCCTCAGAACCGATTTTATTCAATACGATAACGGGACTGTTTCCAGAAGTGGTAAATAAAGAAGATGATTTTGCCAGCGCGCAACTATTTTTTCCCAGCCGTTCAAGATATTTATCTTCATTTGAAAATGTTTTTTCTAATGTTCCATCAAGAACAATAAAATCAGCAGCGATCGTGCTAGCTAACGATATTTCCGCAAAGCGTCGCGCAATATTGGCAATCTTGCTGATTGGCGCTCGTTCCGCACCAGTTTTAATAGAAGAATCGTTGGAAGAAATAAGAATATCATATTCCTCAATCATTTTTTCTGCAAGTGGAAAGATTCTTGACTCATAAAAGAGATCATCATTTTTCCAGACCGCTTTCGTAAACAAGTAGAACTCATTTTTGGAATCTTGTATTTTTTTATTTTCTTTAAATACGATTCCATAGACGCGAATAAAACTTAAACAGAAATTGCCGGCAGACAATATTTCCGCCTGCCCGCCATCGATGAAAGCAATCGTTTTCGCTTGTGGTAAAGGGAGGATAGGAATGAAATTATCTCTGGTAATAGGATATAATGCATTGTTAAAAATAATGGAATCATTTTCAGGAAAGACCAAAGATTTCTTGATATGCTGGGATATTTCTTGGATCATATGCTTGAGAAAAAATTACCTGTTATTAAGATTTGTATTCTATAAAGAAGAGTAAAGAAATTCCTAAAAATCGCCTATCCCAATCGCAGCAAGCTGCGGGGCATTACGGCGATTTTTCGAGTCGGAATTTCTAACTCCCCTTGGGTCACTGCAAGCAGTTGGGTATGTGACCCAAGAGGGAATAAAAAGAAAGCCCCTGCCGCGATTTGAACGCGGGACCTCTTCCTTTCTGCCATTTCATTCTGAACGATGAAACGTACCAAGGAAACGCCCTACCACTAGGCCACAGGGGCAAGATGCGGGGGAAGGGAGTTGAACCCTCGAATCCACTAAGGAACAGGATATCTTCCAATCACAACAATTGGTGCCCCATCATGGAGCTGGTCTTAAGTTTCGCAGAGTTGGTTAACTCACCTGCGCATTTGGCCAGGCTTTGCTACCCCCGCATTCCTGAGCGCAGGTGTTCCATATTTTAGTGAATTAGTAAGCTAAATTAAGAAATAATTTATAAAATCTTCTCTTTAATTTCGTTAAAAGAATAATAAATTGACGGATCTAATTCCCCTTTGAGTATTGCATCCCTTGCTTTTAGAGTAGTATTGGGAGGATAATATCCAAATCTGTTCCAGATTTCAACTTTAGTTTTATGTTTATGATTCTTAAATCCTATCTCTTCAATCCTCTTCAAAAAAATCAGGAAAGTAAATATAAACAATTAGGCCCTATGTTGATGCCAAGCTTCGTGTATCCAGTTTGAATTTCAGCCCGATCCACCAGCGTTAACCTTGTTTCATCCAGTGTCAAAGATTTTCTAATCATCGCTTCATAATCTGGCGCAAATATAATAGTATGCATTTCAAAAATTCTCTGGGTAAGTAAGCCTTCATACCCAGGCCGATCGGTAGGTACTCGTGGGGGTTCTACAGTAATTAATTTCTCCAAAGAGTAAGCTTTTTTAGTCATTTCAGAAAACACTTTTTCTTCATCAACAAATTCCTCCTTCAATTCTTGGTAAATAGAAACATCTCGATTTTCTCTTCGGTAAAACCATTCTTGAAAGAGATCCCATTTTTCAACTGGAATCGATAAACGTAAATCATTACCATTTTCATACTGTGCGCCAAGATTGTTCAAAAATACCTGCGCAGAATCATAAAATTTTAAACCGCCGCCAAATGGCGTATATACTTTCAATCCATGTTGTAATCGTTCATAATTGAGAACAACAAGGAATTGATCATCTAAAATTATTTTCGCCAAACCTGCAGCACTAACCCGTAATTGATCCACCATTTTTAGGCATTCGGGATTATTTCCTCTCCTCGTATAAGCCTCATTGCTTTAATCCATTTTGGTAAGAAGATTCCACAAGATGATTCCCATATCTATTCATAAAATAATCATTCATGACATTTACTTCAGTCTTATTACCCTGTCCTTTACGCTCGATTTCTAATTCAGAGAAAACAACATATGAGCCATGTAAGCTCATTCCCACAATAGAGTCTAATGCTATTTCCAATATTCTTTCATTTTTTTGTATTTTATAAGGATGTAAACTAAATCTATGGGTTTGAATATAAAGGCGAATAACTTCTTGCAGAGGTTTACCTTTCGTGCGCCGTCGTATCTGTTCAAGATGCGGGCTAATATCAAGTTGATTAGGATCAACGTTATAAAAATCAGTTGGGTTTGGCAAGGGATAATCATAATCCCCTCTTACTAACGGATCATCTGTGGGCATCTTAATGGTAAGAACACAGTCTGCTAATTCTTGTCGTTCCCGAGTTGATATTGAAGCACCAAGTTCCTCCAGAACACCACGCGGGGATAATTCTCTTTGTAAGTCGCTGATTAAAGGAAATTCACTTTCCCCGTGAGCATAGATTGCATAAACCCCCTGCTGATCACGCAAACTTCCTTCAAACGTGTCAAAATAACGATATACACGATTTTTGTGGCTTTGTTCACCAATCCCGTACTTGTCAAGACGATGTGAATCGCTCACTTCTTGAACCATGCGCCAGAAAGTCTTAGGGTCTTTCACGAAAAATTTCCTTTCTAATTCAAAAGATTTTGATTTCATTGCTTATCTAACGGTAAATATACGCTGAATTTTTCTTGCTCTTGTTTGATTTGCAGCCTTCCCTTGCAAACACCCCATTTCAGTAAGAATATCTTCTATGGTTCTAGTTTGTTGCCTAATATTTTCCAACAAATTTTTCCTGCTCTCTCGAGAAGACACACCAGCAGAATCAAGTAATGGTTTTTCAAGAACTTCTTCCCAGCCTTCCCCTTGACGGTAACGATAATATTCAAAGAAATCACGGAAATGCTGAGGGAACATCTCTCCAATAATACGTTGACGTAAGTCATTGTTATCCAACTTTCTATAAGGTTCGCGATTTCCCACGAATTTTCGAATATCATCAGGGATCATCTGGCAATAAATTGCCCAAAAACGAAGTGCTTCTAACATCCCTGAAGCCACAAAGCTAGCCACTCTTTCAGGCACTTCCGATCCGAGACCTACTTTTCTAAAGTATTCAGCTGCAAGATTTAATGACTGAGCTTCTTGATCCGGATGAAAGGGATAGCGGTGGATATTATATATAACATGACAAAGATCAATATTGCGACTGCCACGACAGGCCTTATCAAAATCAAAGGCGTAAATTGTCTCTTTTTTGCTTGTTCTAAATATGTTATGGGGACCAAAATCTCCTGCAACAAAAACTGCTTCCCTTCCCGTGATTATCCTATCCCTTTTTTCAACTTCAGCAAGCTGGTGCACTATATTGTATCGTTTTTCTCTTCTAAAAAAACCGATATGAGTTCTAATTTCCCTAGGAGTTAACTCTTCTGGATTTATTCCTTCCGCATTCCAATACTGTTCTAATTCAGTGCTGCAGCGGGACATGATGCTTTTAACATAGTCACTTAAACGATTTGTCCGATCCTCGGGATTACGCAGTTTAAGCATTACTCTCTGTTTCTGTTTCCCTCCAATTCTTGAATACCTCACAAGGCGCTGCATATTATCATTACAATAGTTATGAAAAGGAACAAGAACATTTAATACCATTTCTTGTGTTAAAGAATTAACTTTCTCAATTTTTTCTTTTTCACTTATAATTTCATTATTCCAGATATCAATGAATGCATCCTGGTACCGAGAATGAGGAAGATATTGGAACCGTATTTTAAGGCCATTATTATCAGCGCCAAGAAAAGGCGGGATCATTTTTCTATCTAAGCCATCTAAAGCTTTCACAATTGCAACCTCATGATTAAAAAGGCCTTTTTGCTCGCTAAGATAACTAAGATTATCAGTAGAATCACTCGTAATAAGAGAAGCATATCTTTCGTTCCATTCTGGATAATCACGTGGCAAATAGATCTTATCTACTGCATCACCTATCCTTACTACAATACTATCCGGACGTAATGAGATTATTTGATATGGAGTCATTATTGAACGCCTTCTATTAACAGATACATATGCCGTTCTGATAGAAACCTATTTATAAACATTTCTAAGTTTATTACTCCAGAGTAAGAAAACTACCCCGGGATGCCTTGGTAGACAATTCTGCCAATGGAGTGAATCGAAACAATTAAAGACTTAGTATTATAAACAAGATATCCAATAAGGGACACGTCCCTATTTTTTTTATAAAAATCATCGCATCGCTTGATGATTTCAAACCTCTCTTCAACGACTTTATGTGCAATTTCTAGATTTTTTGTATAATACGCTTTCATGATCTCTTCGTACATTATTTCAATCTGAGCAAGGAGATTGGTGAATTCTTCTCTTTCTTTTGCAGGTAATTTTGTTTCTTTCATCAATCGCGCAATTCTTTTTATATAGTCCGCTATTGATTCGATGCTAAATGATAACCACCAGTAATTAAATAAGTCATGCTGTCGTAAATTTAGCTTTTTTAAGACAACAGATGGACTTTCCATACCAAACCAGATTATTCTAAAGATTAAAAAACGGAATTTATTTACATCATTATCACGATGATAAATATTTTCTGATTTATCTTCATCAAACATCTCCCGGCAATCTTTTAACATAGAACGGGTAATGGCATCCATTTTGCGAAGAATTTGATCAATAGAGATATCATTTAAATTTAAGAAGTCTTTTGTCGTCACTCTCTTTGAATCCTGTTCTATAATTTCAAGAGCAACTAAATTTTGCACAAATCCTTGAATATCCATCGCTTTCTCTTTTACATCATTTCCAACCAATTTTATAGTTTTATAATTCTGAATATACGCTGAAATAATTTCACGTTGAATGCGTTTTTTACTTTTCCCGTCAATCTGTATCGTAATCTCCTTTTCCTCTCCTGATTCGCTCGGACGAGGCTGCAGAACTAAATTACTCACATTTTCTTCAATATAGACGAGATCGCCTTTCTTTAACTTATTCTGCCTAACCCAATTTTTGGGCAGCGAGACAACATAACTGTTCTTTCCAAACGAAATTAATTTTCTATATTCCATTATTCCTACCCTCTTCCAGAGTCAATGCATCTTAATATAAACTACAAATGTATATGTTAGCTATATAGCATTAGGGAAATGTATTTATATTTAAATGTTATGTAAATAGGCAGGCAGGTGGATACTCTCCTGTTCCTGCCTAAATGTTGAGGGGTGGTGAAAAATGGGGATAAAGACAAATAGACTAAAGGCTCCCGCGTGGGAGAGGTTCTCGGATTTCTCCGAGGATGAAATTCGAAAGGGGGACTTTTACTCCCAACGGATACGCGCTCTCTTGGTAGAAGATGGCGCTTTGGAACCTGAAGAGGAAGGGTTCATGGAAGGGTATGAAGAAGGCCTGTATGAATTCAATGAAGAGGAGGGGATATTCTAAAAGCCCGTGGGAATCAAACAATTGCTCGGGCTTGAAGCATGTTCCTTAACAGAAGAGGAGATTGTAGAGAGGTTACAAGAAGCGCGCCGACAACAACTTCATGAAGTAGAGTTCCTCACAACACAGAAAAAGGTGAAAGTAAGGTTGAAGCAAGTTAATCCTGCCGGAATCATGCGGGATTACTGGCATTCACCAGAAGCAAAGTGAGGAGCAGCAGTTGCTTATGAACAGGCATTATTGAAAAGTGTTGGGGCATCAAATGCGTAGACCCCTAGAATTTTTAGAAGCGAGCTGCCAAGGGGGTTGTCCCATACGGGGAACGCACGAAGGGATATTCTTCCCTTCGGCGCAGAAGGGACAACGATCCCTTCTTGCGGCAGCCTTCAAACCTACTAAACAAGGTCGAAGCCGATGCCCACGGAGCGAAGCGGAGAACTTTTCAATAACGCCCACGAACAGAAAAGTCTTTAAACCTCTTTCATTTCTTCTCTTAACGAGATGAAACACTTCCAGCAGAGTTTGCGCGAGACTATTGACGAAATCAAAAAACGGAAGTGGTTCTTTATTTTTCTCATTATGGTTCAGCTGCTCTTTGTTTTTCTTCTTAGTTATGTTACACTTACATATAATGTAAAAATCTTTCATGACGTGGAAAGGATCATGGGGCCACTCCAAAACGCGAATCTAGATCTGGAAGGCATCGAAGCCGGGCAACCATTTCTTAAAGAACTAGATCAAGTATATCAAAGCTATAATTCCATGACGCGTAATATTGCCTTGTTAGGATTATGGATAGTGCTTCTTTTCTTGGTAGGTAATGGATTTTTATGGATTTGCACACATCAGATGTTACATGATGAAGTAAGAGCAGAACCCAAATTAAGCAAGAATAAATTACATTTTTTAAGAGAAAAATTTCTTTCCCCTTGGATAAAGTATGTTGTTTCTTCAGTAAGCGGTTTTGTCATTTTCGCCAGCGTAAGTTATCTTGCGTTTAGAATCGTTGTCGCCACATCAGAAATAACTCCAGCCATGTTCCTGAAAGTTGCAAAAATTTCCCTTCTTCTGTTCTTTGTGATCTATTATTTCCTGTTGGTATCATATTCTTTTATTCAGGAAAGAACATGGAAGCGCTTCCGGCAGTTATTTTTCCTGGCTTCTGTAAAGAAGATTGCTTCAACCATATCGATCCTGATTATGACTGATCTTGTTCTTGTTCTCAGCGGAGGCTTAGTGTATCTCACGATACGCATCGAACAACTTTCCCTGCTTATTCTGATCACCACCGTACTTTTTATGGCCGCATTGGTTGTAACAAGAATGTTCTGGATCGCATCATTAAAGAATATAACTCTTGAAAAATGAAAAACCCAATCGCCGCTTACAAAACGACTACGCGATCCTCACTGCGTTCCGGAAACGGCGGGGTATTAAACAAATGATGGCAGACAAAATGGGTGCAAAAATTATTATCGACACCAATGCATTGATGGCTATCATTGAATTTAAGATGGACATTTTGAGCGAGCTGGAGAGAGTATGCGACTTTCCGTATACAGTTTTTATTCTCCAAGGGACGATTGACGAATTAGAAAAAATAATACGAGAACAGCGAGGGAAATTTAAACAGGCGGCAAGATTAGTCTTAAGCATCCTCGGTTCCCAACATATTTCTGTTATCCAAAAAAAAGGAAATGTGGATGATCTTTTAGCAGAATATTCTCAAGGTGGAGCGCTGGTTCTTACGCAAGACATTGAATTAAAAAGAAGATTAACAAAACCGTATTTGATAATCAGGCAGAAGAAGAAGATTATGATGGTGAGATAGGATATTTTGCACCAACTTCTCCAAAACCGCAAACTATTTTAATCTTCCACACTTTCTCCAATACAGAATGAAGATCATCTTGCTTGGCCCGCCGGGAAGCGGAAAGGGAACAGTCTCAGAACGGTTAGTACAAGATTATAACCTCATCCATATCTCCGCTGGCGAAATCCTGCGGGAAGAAGTGCAAAAACAAACCACGCTAGGGAAAGAAATCAAAAAATATATCGAAAAAGGAAATCTTGTTCCCGATCAATTCGTAGCAGAAATTGTTAAATTAGGAGCAAAAGGGAAAAAGAATTACATTCTTGATGGGTTTCCACGAACCATTGCGCAGGCAAAGGAGATTACAGATTTAAACATCGATCTTGTAATCTATTTAGACGTGCCAGAGCAGATCGTCATCAAACGGTTAGCTGGAAGAAGAACCTGTAAAAAAGGAGATCATACCTACCATCTAACCTATCTTCCTCCCAAAAAAAGAGGCATCTGTGATTATGATAAAACAAAACTTCTCCAGCGGAAGGACGACCAACCAGACGTGGTTAAAGAAAGGTTTCGCGTGTACCATGAAAAAACCCAGCCCGTCATTGATTATTACAAAAAGAAAAGAATGCTGCGAATTATCGATGCTGCACCTACGCCAGAAAAAGCATATAAAAATGTAAGAAAAATAATTGAAGATACATTTAAATAAACGCCTCTTTGTTCTTCTTTGTAATGAAATTTAAAGACTTCACGCTGGACAAGTTTCAGGAAGATGCTATTGAAGCCATAGAAAAAAATAATTCCGTTGTTGTCTCCGCTCCCACGGGAAGCGGGAAAACGCTCATTGCTGATTATATCATTGACAAGCACCGCAATGATGAAAAACGAATTATTTATACCGCTCCAATTAAAGCGTTGTCAAATCAAAAGTATAAAGATTTCTCCGAAGAATATGGAGCAGATAAAGTAGGATTGATGACCGGAGACATCGTCATCAACCCGCAGGCGAAAGTTCTGATCATGACCACGGAAATTTATCGAAACATGGTCATCAGCAAGGACAGCGATATTAAAAACATTGCCTATGTTATCTTTGATGAGATTCATTACATCAATGATATCGAACGCGGCTATGTCTGGGAAGAGTCCATCATTTACAGCGAGGAAACAGTACGGTTCTTATGCCTTTCAGCAACCATCCCCAATGCGGATGAATTTAGCCGATGGATTCAGGCCATCAAAAATCATGATGTTAAAACGATCACCGCGACAAAACGAAATGTTCCGTTGCAGCATCTGTTCTACGATTATGAACTTGGTATTACCACCCTGGACAAAATTAAAGCTGCGGTGGAAACACCGCAATATCGTGATATTGTCAGAAAAAAGCGGCAGCAGAAAGAAGAAATTCCCGTCCCAAACCATCTCGAGCTTATTCAGGAATTAGGTACAGAAAAATTACCTTGTCTCTATTTCAATTTCTCTCGCAAGGCATGCCAGATCAAAGCGAAGGAATTAGCGCGGAAAGGTTTATTTGAAAGAAATCCAGATATTATGCGTATCTTCAACAAAGCGCTGGAAGAAGCGCCGCCGGAAGTAAACAGACTAGCATCCACAAAGCTTCTTAAAGAAACCATCGTCCAAGGAATTGCCTTTCACCATGCCGGTCTTCTTCCTGTTATTAAAGGAGCAGTAGAAGACTTATTTGGACAAGGAAATATTCGTGTTCTTTATACTACAGAAACATTTGCTGTCGGCATCAACATGCCTGCAAAAACAGTGTGTTTTGACAGTCTGCGGAAATATGACGGCTGGAATTTTCGTAATCTTAATACCAAAGAATATTTCCAGATTGCAGGACGCGCCGGACGAAGAGGGATTGACACCGTCGGCTACGTCGTAAGCCTGATTTACCGGCCGACGTTCCGCTACAATGAAATAAAAGAAATTACTGCAAAGGATGTGGAGCCTATAAAGTCGCAGTTCCGCTTATCCATTAATAGCGTTTTAAATTTAATCCATCTACATACGCCGAAAGAGATCGAGCATATCTTACGCATGAGCTTCTTTTCGTACCAAAAATTTGGAGACGAGTATGCAAAAGTTCCAACAAAAGTTCTTCTTGCCCGCTACAACAACATTGTTCGGCAGTTAAAGAAATATGGCTATGTGACAGACGGCATGTTAACAGCAAAAGGAGAATTTTCTTCACGCATTTTTGCCGATGAGATTTCTATCGGAGAAATTTTTGCCACTGATCTTATCCAGGAAATAGAAGAATATCAAGTGTTACTGACGCTGGCAGCATTGGTGTACGAACCTCGGGAGACAAACAAGTTTAAAAAACCATTTGCCACAGATCAGGTACGCATTCTTAAAAATATCTTGCATAAGAATGATATTCTTAGCAAGGAAAAGAAATTTCTTAATCTTGATATAATGACAACACTAATTTATCCTTTGTACAATGGACAGAATTTTTTTGACTTGATGGAGTTGACAAATCTTCTGGAGGGAGATTTAATCCGTCTTTTCACGCAAATATTAGACAGGATTGGCCAGATAAAAAAAGCAACTACGGATTATAAAGTAATTAATAAATTAAATAATTGTAGAACTATTATTGAGAAAGCATTGGAAGGAATTTATTTGGTGTGATTCTTGGAAGGAGAGACATATGCATCAGTATCTTCTTTTACTTTTTTATGAGAGGGTGTGGAAGATCCCGGAGTTACAAGAGGCACTGTAGTTTGCGTTCTAGAACCTAATGTGGTGGTAGGCGCCAAACGTGATCCTGAACGCTCTCGTTGATATTCTCTGGCCACACGGACATAAAACCATCCTCCGGCAAACTTTTCTGAAAGTATTTCTTTATCGTGATATCCACCAAAGAGCAAGAACCGTGCCGTCTTTTTTTCCAAGTCGTCTGGAAATTGTAAGTTAATTCTTCCTTGTTTAGAAACTGTATTGACAATCTCTTTCTTTGCTGGATCCCATAAATATGTGGGGTATCCCGTTTGGGAAAGCTGCTCAAAATAAACAGTATCTGTGGTTTCACCAGAAGAAAGACGAGGAGAGATAATTTTTCCTTGATTTTTACTTACATGATACTTCCTTTCTTGATCATAATTTTTTGTTTCCGATCGTAAAAACCAAGCGTCAGGGAGAATTACACGATGGCCTGCTGTCGTTGGTTGATATCCTGGTTGATAAAAAAGCGTAGCTTGTAACCCATTCTCTTTTACACATTCTTGAGAGTAGCTCACACATTGATAATATTCTTTCTCAGTTTGAGCACGACCAATGAAAACATCTCTATCTAATGGCTTGGTGAAAGCAGGATCAGTAAAATGCAGCTTCGTGCTATTATAATGGAAAACACCAACTTCAAACTTAAAGTGAGTACGATTCATGGTGCAGGTGATTTTTTATCTCTAGTTATTAAAGATTATGAATTTCTTATCCTATCTTACAACAAAAATCACACCAAAGCTTTGATTGCATTAACGCCTACGTAAGACTCTAAGAATGCAGCAACAAATAACAACGCAAAAGAGAAAAACAAGAGGACAACCGCATCTCGGAGGACATTTCGAAATTGGAAACTCATAAATGTTTCAAGGACGACTGCTTTGGACACAACACCACCAGCAATTGCTGCCAGCAGAAAACCGGCTACCTCTGGAATAACGTATATTAAAAAAATACCTCCCAAGACAAGACTATGTTGCATCCCCGTACTAATATTTGTTATAGTTGTGTAGATGAACGTAGAAAAAACGCTCGCGTTCCACGCCACAAGAAAGATAGATCCAGCACCATAAAATAATGAAAGAATAAAGAGAAGCAAGGCAACACCAATATTAACGCTAAAAATGCGTAAAGCGTGGAGAAGACCATTGACATTAAAATCATTAATTTTATCTTCTGAGATTATTTCTCCAATAACATTCAGCTGTTCACCAGACACACTTTCCAGAGGTAATCCGTACATACCTGTGATCCACAGCGTAGTAAGATAGCTGATAAATATTCCTACAAATAAGAAGAGGTAGACCTCAAAAATATCTTTATGGTTATGAAAAAAATTGCGTGCTCCTTCCTGCCTCTCTCGCGTTTCTTCAACAGAAAGCAGGAGTATCAAGCTCGGGACAGCAAGCAAGCTAATTAAGAAAATCATGGCAATGGACATTGTTTCACGGAAAAAAACAAATGCCGTGAAGAACGCAATGGGGGTGTACACTAATCCAAGAACAAGTGCATATAACGGTCGCCGTTGCAGCCGCATGGTGTTAATAATTTCTTCAAAGACCATTATATTTATAAGACCGTGTTTATATTTATAATATCGTGTTTAGGTATTAGAGTTTACTTAATCTGTTTCTTACTTAATCTGATTTGTTCTTTTTGATTTATTCCGCTTTCTTTATTACGCTTTATACGCTTTGTTTGCAAGTGATTCTGGATCTTATTCTTCTGGATCTTAGTCTTTATCTTTAAGAATACCTGCTTCACGTAATTTTTGACGAATCTGTTCTTCCTCTTCTTCTCGACCACGGCGAGTTTGATACGAAGTTATTTTTTTTACTCTGGAACTGATGATTTTCTGTTTCCAGCCTGCTAATCCGAGCAAACCAAGAAGACCAACGGCGGCCACGATAGCTTTTCCGTTATGTTTTATTTTTTCAAACAATCCTACAGCTTGACCTACACCTGCTGATATTGAATCATCAGTTATTGTTCCTGCTTGGGAATTCAACGCCGTGTCCGAAGCTGAAGTGGTACTTCCGTCTGAATCTTTTTCATTCGTATCTTTACACGTTTGTGTTACTATCGGCTTGTTCTCAGATGTGCCGCAAGCATTCCCATCCTGGCACGTTCTTGTTCTAATACCAGAATTACAGTTACTCCAGTCTGCACATGCCCAATCTTCATTACAGGCGATTTCTGGTTCTTCTGCTTGAGTTGTCGTTGTACTGCTGGTGCTTCCACCGCCTCCACCACCACCTCCTCCGCCTCCAGATGAGCCGGACCCGCTAGAAGCTTCAGCGGAGGTTGTAACATTTTGCATACTTGTATTAGAACATTGCAGAAACTGGTCGCAGGAGCTGGTAACATAAAAATACGTTGTAGAAGAACTTAGATCAGAAAGGGTAATGCTAGGAGACGCTGTAAAGATGCTTCCATACGCTCTTAATGAAAGATTGGAACTGTTCATCCCATAATAGATAGTATTATTGGAAACTTCATCAACTGCCCA
The DNA here is from genome assembly GCA_018303265.1 of Candidatus Woesearchaeota archaeon. GTDB lineage: Archaea > Nanobdellota > Nanobdellia > Woesearchaeales > GW2011-AR9 > JAGVYN01. The sequence goes on along the minus strand of JAGVYN010000020.1, from coordinate 5,963 downwards.
GGAAACAAGAACCGAACTTGAAGTAGAAGAGACAGTACTCGTATTTACGCTTGGGTTTAAAGTATCATAATACAAATATCCACTGCTCATCCCTTTATTGCCCGCAGTATCATTACACGTTACGTTCCAGACGTAAGGGACGTTTTGTGGAGATTGGCAAGGCGCGCATCCTCCACTGGCAAAAGCAATACTGCTAAAGTTACCTGCTCCACTCACCAAACCAGAGAAAGAATTGTTAATATACAATGAGCATGAGTCTACATTATTGCTTTCGTTGACTGTATAATTAAAATCACGTACGCCACTCGGGGCATTGGTATTAGATTCAGCATAAGGAAGAACATTGAACGGCGAAAGTAAAGTTACGACAGGGGCAATAGTATCAATAGTAACGCTACGTGGTTCACTTTCATTAAAATTACCTACGCCATCCTGGCACCAAACACTCCAGAGATGTAATCCCTCTGGCAAACTCGAATTAAAAGTGTACGCAGAACCGGAAAGAACATTGCTCGCCGTAAGATTATGCGATCCATCTACGACAAGATCACATTCCAGTGTTGTACTGTATCCATCAGTGGCATTAAAAGTAAACATCTGAATATTAGTAAATGAATTATTTGCAGGAGAAAGTAACTGAATGGTCGGAGGCTGGTTATCAATTGCAAACTGGAATGTAGCATTAGAAGGATTGCCTAAGCTATCATTAGCCCAAATAAGAAGCGTATTCTCGCCATAAAGCCATCCAGCAGTGTTTAGATCATAAGGATCTCCCAAAAGACTTACTGGCCATGGTCCAGGTAGAACACCAACAGAATATGTTACTGAGTTTACAAGGCTGTACGTATCAATAATGCTAAGATTAACAGTTGTACCATTCCGAATGACTGATCCGTTCAAAGGACTAACTATAGAGATTAGTGGTCCTGTTGTATCTAGTGTAAACGTCCTGCTTTCACTGGTTGTACTCCATCCGGCAGTGTCAACGCAGACGGTATGCCAACTATATGAGCCGTCAGCAAGATTTCCTAAGAATCCCCCTAAAGTAATGCTGCTATTGCTGCTAACCATCGTATAATTATGGGCTGTTCCATTAATATATAAAGTGCAGTTCACTTGAGGATTGAAACCATTAACGCTGCTTTCAAATGAATTATCAGAAATATTAAATCCATAGTTAAGTGTGGTTGTGCTGATTGTGATGTTATTTGTCGGAGAGTTCAAAGTTATAGTTGGCGGTTGATGGTCAACAAAAAGATATTTCCATTGTTGCGCATTACTATTTCCAGCATTATCAGTGATATTAAAAAAGAATGCAAAATAATTCTTGGCATCATCATTGTTTTCAAGGTTAATAAATCTTGTAAAATATCCGCTATTTGGGATGAGTTCTTCATATCCATTAATTGTTGGTGTTGATAAGGAACTGTCCCAGTTATAGGCTATTGCTGCGCTGCGTAATCCGGATTCATCTTCAACGATAGTTACATTAAACAACACTGTTTCATTTTTTTTGTGAATACTGTAATTAAGTGGGGCATTGAGAGTATATCGCGGAGGAAGAGAGTCATTAAGAACGGTTACATTTAAGATTTTTACAACAAGTCCACTTTCGTTGTCGATGGCCGCAATATCCCAGCTATAACTTGTGTCCCTATTAACGCTAAGACCACTTATGTTAATACTTAAAATTTGAAAGTCTGTATTGCATGACGTATTATCAGAATTAATTGAACATCCTGATGATGGATCCAGAATACTATTGATTATAACTCCATCCGTACTTACGTTGGCCTGAAGAAGATTACTATTAGGAGTATTAAATCGAATATCAACAGTTGCTGCTGTAAATTCATATAATGTACTTGGACTTAGCCAGGTAATTCCATTAGGATCCAGGCTCTGGATTCCAAAATCAGCAGCAACATAAACCAAACTGACTAGAAGTAATACAAAACTGCAGATTACACTCTTTTTCATCCATTACCCTCTCTTTTTCCTTTCAAGAAATACCAATTTAAGAAATATGTTCTGCGTATATAAAGTTTATTGTTTTGAAAATGAACAGTTTTGAAAATAAATAATTTAGTCAGATGGAAATGAGAAGAGATTACACTAAAATATTACATTAATATTACACTATCATTGATTTCATTTATTGAGTTTAAGAAATCGTCTTCGTTATAACTTCTTCTACAAGCTTTTTAATAAATTCATCAACTGGAACATCAAACGTCGTTTCTCCTGCCCTTGTCCGCATTGCCACTGTTTTCTTCTCCACTTCTTTCTCGCCAATGGTCACAATATAATTCACTTTCTGCAGCTGCGCCTCCCGCACTTTCTTTCCCAAAGATTCAACGCGGTCGTCAAGTTCCACGCGCATGCCGGCTTCAGCAAGCTGCTGGACAACTTCTTCCGCAAAAGGGATGTTGTCATCAGTGATCGTTAACACTTTTACTTGCACGGGATTTAACCACAGCGGCAGGTTACCGTTAAGATGCTCTACCATGATGCCAATGAACCTTTCAATCGCTCCATACACGACCCGGTGCAGCATGATCGGTCTTTTTTCCTTGCCATCCTTATCAACATAGGTTAAATCAAACCGTTCCGGCAACGCCATGTCTAATTGGATTGTTGAACACTGCCACGTTCTTCCTAAAGAATCTTGTAAGTGGAAATCAATCTTAGGACCATAAAAGGCTCCATCCCCGGGATTGATTTTATACTGCATCTTTTTTGCTTTGAGAACTTTTTCCAGAGACTGTTCTGCTTTATCCCACATCTCATCACTGCCGATTCTTTTCTCCGGACGGGTCGACAGTTCAATATGGTCAAAAGTAAGAGCAAAAGTGGCAAACATGTTCGTAATAATGTCAATAATCCTGCTGATCTCCTCTTCCATCTGTTCTTCCGTGCAGAAAATATGAGCATCATCCTGAGTGAACTGGACGAGCCGAAACAAGCCGGCCAAGACTCCTGATAATTCCTGCCGATGCACAATCCCCAGTTCAGCTACCCGCAAAGGCAAATCTTTATATGATTTTGGAGAGGTTTTATAGACTAGCATTCCCCCCGGGCAGTTCATGGGTTTGATCAACGCATCTCTTCCTTCATATTTGGTCACAAAATTATTTTCTTTATATTTGTCCCAGTGGCCAGAAACCTGCCATAATTTCTTGTCCATGATCTGGGGCGTTGCAATCTCTTGATACCCATTCTTTCGATGAACATTCCGCCAATACTCAATCAGCAAATTTTTAATGATCAGCCCTTTATTATGCCAGAAGACCATCCCCGGAGCGGTTTCATTAAAACTCCACAAGTCTAATCTCTGGCCAAGGATACGGTGATCATTAGCTTGCAATTTGGAAGTGTCCAGCCTTGACCGGGAAATGTGTTTCAACAGGGAACCCAGTTCTTCTGAAGTCGCTTCGTTCTCCGTAACTTTTTTTCCTCCTTCCACACTCAATACCCTGCTTAACTCTGAGAGGGGATGGCCCTTGCAAGAGATGTCAAATGCTTTATACCAGCCAAATGGCGCCCGTGTTACTTTATATTTCTCGTGAAGAATCTTTTCGGCATCTTTCAGCAGTTGTTCTGCTTTTTGGGGAGCTGCCAGATCAGAACTTAAATGAGCATACGGATAGAGAACGATATTTTTTGCGTTAACCTGCTGGGCAATATTTTTAATTTCCTGCACGTACTTTTTGGTTATTTCGTCAAGATTGGCTTCATCATTTTTTTCAACCGCTGTGAAAACAACGAGACATTCTTCTACGCGCTGTTTTCCTTCTTTTATTCCCTGCTCCGCTCCAGGAAACGCTTTCTTTTTCGCTTCAAATTCGATAAAGTCAGCGTGGATAGTTAAAATTCTCATGATTAAGGTGTGGTTTTCTCTTTGTATTTAAAAATTGCGTTGGAAAGCAGCTTGTCCAGAAAGTATACTCATTTATGTTTCTCAACTCTTCTATTATCCTATTTTCGTATTCAAGTATTTTCTTTTTTATTACTACCGGCTTCTCGTATTCGACTTCTTCATATTCTATCTCTATATACTTAGAAATTCTTGGTAGAAACTCTTATATATACACCCACATACTTACATCTTAACAAATAAGTCCTACTGATCGGATGACGGCTCAGGATCAGTAAGTAGGGTTTGTTATTAAATCTACTGAAAATGGCACGACCAATTGAACCAACCCCTATCCTAGAAGGAGAGGATGCAAAAAAAGTATTGGAACTTATGAATAGTGTAACCTATAGCGAAGAAAAGCAAAAGTTCTTAGATGAATGTAGGCAAGTTTATAGAAAAACAATAAAGTGATGACTCGTGCTCGATTTTTCTAGAGTAAAAGCTGAAAGATTATCAAAGATTTATGATGTTTCTAAATTTGATTGTGGTGACGAGGACTTAAATGACTTTATCAAGAATGATGCATTTATATATCAAGAGAAAAAAATTGCAACAACTATTTTATTCTTCTATGAAGAAAATTGGATTTGTGTCCATAGCTGCTGATTCTTTGAAGCTTAATTTTGATGAAAAACAGAGTTATAATATCCATCAAAAAAAGCTTGAAGACGTCCCTGCAGTTAAGCTTGCTAGATTAGCGGTTAATAAAATATTTCAAAAGCAAGGTATCGGAACAAATATATTAAAATGGGTTATAGGATACGTCCTTGAATGCTCTGAGATGGTTGCTATTCGTTTTATCACCGTTGACGCATACCACGACAAACTAAATTTCTATCAGAAATTCATCTTTTTAGTGAATCAAAACAAACATTATACAAAGAAAAACAATAAAGTGAGTATGCGCTACGATTTACTAAACAAGGAAGTCACCGCATCTTAATCTTATTACACTCAACCACAATCTTCTGCAACTAGAAAATATTTAAATAGGGTGCGTTTTTACTTTGTTTATGCATAAAATAATACCTGAAATGGATGGTTGGGAACTTGAAGTTGTGCGCGATGAGTCAGACTTTAAGAAGAGAAAACGGAACAGCAAGCACACCACTCCATTAGAGCAAAGATTAAAAGGATGTAGTTTTCTTAAAGAGAGTAGAAATAATCAGGCCTATACCGCCGAAATTCGCTATGAAGAAAGAAGCCATAATCTACTTGTATATGTAGAAGCAGTTGTCATGCATCGTAAGCATATCTCTAAGGAGATAACAACAAAAGACCTTGAGCTTTTCAACTGGAAAGAGTTTGAAGGAACGGATGCCAAAAGAACAGCTGCAATGTATGCTCTTTCTTTAAAAGAAATGATTGAAAAACGTTATTTTGCTAATGGATATACACAACTCCCGCTTCCTTTCTAACAAAAACATTCCTAAATATAAAAACATTCTTAAATAAAAAAAATATACCTGGCTTGATGGCTAAAAAAGAGGGGAAGAACGAAACCATTCTTGTATTTAGCGCGCATTCTGACGACTTTGTAATTGGCGCTGGGGGAACTATTGCCAAATATATGGAAGAAGGAAAAAAAGTGATTGCCGTTGTATTTTCGTATGGGGAAAGATCCCATCCCTGGCTGAAGGAAGAAATCGTGCAAAAGATGCGCTCTGATGAAGCTTGGGAAGCAAGCAAATTGTTACATTGCAAGACTCTTTTTTTTGACCTGCGGGAATTGAATTTTCGGGAAGATTACAAACAAAAGAATCTGGAGAAACAGCTTCTCTTGCTTCTGGAAAAAGAAAAACCGGTAAAAATATTCACGCACAGCAGTGAAGACCCGCATCCCGATCATCAACAAGTTCATGACATAACCATCCAGCTGTACAATTCCATAAAATCAAAAATCAAACCAAAACCAGAAGTCTATATCTATTCCGTGTGGAACCCTGTTTCTTTCAAAACGACCTATCCGGCCTTGTATGTTGACATCTCCACGAAATTTACCACAAAACTCAAAGCGTTGAAGACATTCCACAGCCAGAAAATT
>JAGVYN010000019.1:10019-32999 GCA_018303265.1 Candidatus Woesearchaeota archaeon | reverse complement strand
ACTATTTCTTCATCAATTTGTCTGGTCTCGTATTTGGTGCCTGGTCGTCCATTCTCCCCGCCACCTATTGCGATTAGTTTAACCATAAAAACATTAAGTTGTGTAGGATATATAATTGTTTTGAAAGGAAAACTGTCTTCCTCTATTTTTAGGACTTTAAATTTATTAAGTCTATCATTAGGTTAACTGCAAAAAAGGATCATCTGAGTTCCAGCTTCTTCTCCATTTTCGGCGGAGGAGGAAGCGGCAACTCTTGTTCTTGTTTCGTCTCTTGTGATTGCGGCGGACCAAAGAGAATAATATGCTTTGATTGCGGAAGAGATGATTCGATGATTACCGGCTGCGGCTCTTCTTTCATCTTTCTCTCCAGAAGTTCCGGATGCTTCTGATAATACTCATCTAATTCTTTATTGATATAATTAATCTTCATCATAATCGGCTTTAATTTCCCATCTTTTCCCAAAAGCTCATCGATTTCCACTTCGTTTTTTAATATCTTCAATCTTTGCTCAATCTTATAAACACGGGAAATAATTTCTTCACTGATCATTTCTTTTTGCGCCACTTCCATCGTCACGCTCGGCATCGGAGCAATGCTCTTTTTTACTAAAACGCTCTTTTTTGCTATGGTAACATCTTGTTTGGTTTTTTCTTGGGCAAGGCGTTCTCCAAGCAAGTGGGACAGTCGTTCTACTTTTTTTTGTAAATCTTTGTCTTCCGATGCAGCAATCCGTTTTTGAAGCGTTGTGATCTCCCGCTTTAAAACTCCAATCTTCGCTGCTTCTCGTTTTTTTTCATGAAGAAGCGCGGTTTCTAATTCCATCACTCCTTCCAACTTTTTTTCTAGGTGAATGATTTCCTTTCGTAAGCTTAGTTTAGGAACTTTTTTCTGAGAAGCCAAATATTTTATTTCATTAACTTTTCTGCGAATTTCATCTTTAGAATAACGCAAGGTTTCTTTACGGTAAATTCTTGCTGCTTCAAATAAAATAAACTGTGTTTTCAGAGAATTCATTGGAAAAGACCAGTCCGCTTTTTTCCTGGCATTGGCGGCGGTGGAAATTCACTCGGTGTTCCCATTGATGCAGGAGTTTCTAATGGCGTAGGAGCTACTCTGGCAATCCCGGGCATAGAAGGAGCACCAATTACATGTTTCTGTGGCGGCGGTCCGGAATACGGCGGATAAGAAAGAGTCCTCATCTCTTGTTTTGGCAGTGATCCAGATCTCATAAAGTTATCCACTTTATCAGAAATGGCAATCATTCCTTTAGCGACTGTTTCATTCTGGCTGAGAACAGTATCCATTTTTTCCTTCAGCGTCTTGAGCATGATCGAAGGATCTTCTTCTTGCGTTTGTTCCAGTGTTTTCTGAAAGATGACAGTCAGTTCATGAATCGAGTCTTTCAGGCTTTCAATCTCCAGAATAAGCTCATTTACTTTTGTGTCTGGCTGAATTAATTTTTTCTTTAAAGCTTCCACATCGTAGCGCAAATCAGAAAGTAACTGATGAGGAAGGAGATCATATACTTCTTCAGCCATATCTACCACCACCTTTTATCTCGTTTAAAAAGAAGGGATGGTATATAAATGTATCGAAAAATCATTCTATTGGGATTGAATTACCAGCTTACATAAATCTTTAAATACAAGTAACCACTCAATGAGTTCAATATAATCTTAACTCAAAACATACGGTGGAATAATGGATGAAGAATTTGAACAATTAACTATGGAGTGTACCAATTGTCACCTCCAATTTTATGCCTCTGATTTAAAAGTTAATGCTGCTTCAAATTTAGTAGTCTGTGTTAATTGTTACAATAGTCCTGGGGGTAAAGTTAAAGTTCTTAAGGATGCTATTTCCGTTCCGGAAGGATTTACTTTATTTCTTTGCAGGAAGTGCAACTACCTGTTTAAGCGCAAGAATGACTACCAGCGTGGCTGTCCTTACTGTTCTCATACGAATTTAAGAGTAATTAAGAAGAATTAAGAGCAGATAAAACAATATAAACCACTTTTAATTCACTATCCCGTTGCCCTTTAAAAAAATCCATACATTAATAAATCTTAACTTTCTTTAAGTTTCAATGGTGTTGGATGTACTTTTACCTTCGCTCGCAGTTGTTACCTTAATTGTTGCTTCTTATACGGATCTCAAACACCGGGAAGTGCCGGATTGGCTCAATTATGGACTGATATTTGCTGCCTTGGGCCTGCGAACGCTTTTTTCCCTCGAACTGGGCTGGCCTGTTCTTCTGTCAGGCATACTCGGCTTTGTGGTGTGTTTTCTCCTAGCCTGTTTGTTTTATTATACCAATCAATGGGGCGGCGGGGACAGCAAACTCCTTATGGCCATGGGGGCAATTATTGGCATACGTTATCCTTTTGATGCCAGCAGTTTTCAGCTGTTGTGGTTTTTTGCAGCATTGCTTTTTCTGGGTGCTATTTATGGAATTTTGTGGATGGGCTATCTGGCCATCACGCAGCGAAAAAAGTTTGTGCCGGTCATGGTGAAGATTATAAAAAGACACAATAAGGTGCACATCAGTTTGATGCTTCTTTCTGGTGCGTTTCTTCTGCTGAGCTTTTTTCATTCCCTCTTCTGGCCGCTGACTTTTTTTCCCCTGGCGTTATTTTATCTTCTTACCTTGGTTAATGGTGTCGAAGAAAGTTGTTTTGTACGAAAGATAGATCCTCTTTCGGTAACGGAAGGAGACTGGTTGGCAGAAGATGTGGTTGTCAATGCCAAACCGGTTGTTTCCAAGAAAACATTGGAAATGAAGGAAATAAGGCTTTTGCAATCCCTCAAAGCCCAGGGAAAGTTAAAGTATATCCTGATTAAAGAAGGCATCCCTTTCGTCCCCAGTTTTCTGTTAGCATATCTTGTTAATCTATTTGGAAAAGGTTTTTTTACCTCATTTTTCTCATTTCTGTTGTAGCTCAATTTAAAATTTAGAAAGCTTTTTATAGTCAAAAGAATTGTCTTCAAACTGGATATTAAAGAGGTGTATGTCATGATCAATCGTAAAGGATCACTAAACTTATCTATTGAAGCAATTGTCGTGATAGTTATTGCGTTCGTTGTTCTGGGATTGGGATTAGGATTTGTCCGTAGTCAATTTAAAGATATAGGTGGAACAACAAAAACAGTTCAAGAACAAATTCGCCAGCAGCTTCTGGATGATTTACGCACAGGGGACAAGAGATTAAGTTTCCCTGCTACTGAAGTAAATTTAGCTAAGAAAGAATCGATAGTAACTGCCATAGGGGTTAAAAATGTGAAGCAGGGGACGCTTAAATTCAAAGTAATAGTGCAGTCATCAGGGGGCGACTCTATTTTTGGAACTGAGATTAATGACAATTTTTTATATGCAGCAGAGGTTGATGAGCTTCCACCAACAGAAAGCAGGATTATTCCCGTGAGGATTACCTCTGAGACATTAGCAGGAACAGGACAATTTAAGATACTTATTCAAGATGTAACTGATCCGTCAGCGGAAACAGTTTATGATTCTAAAACATTCTTTATTACGGTAACAGGGTGATTCTAAATGGCACGAAAATCAAATGTAAAGAAACGGATGACGGAAGATCAGGAATTTCAAATTATGAAACTGGTGATGGACAAATTTCTCTGGCTGGGATTTATCGTCATGGGCTGGGGAATGTATTCTGCAATTAAAGATTCAGCAATTTTACCGGGATTATGGTACATGATTGCCGGAGCAGTACTGCTCTTTTTGTTTGTCATCATCATTGTCAAAGAGTATGAAATTATAAAATAATTTCTTTTTTTATAAAGGCAGACATATATAGATTGTATTGAAACATGAGGCGAAAATCAGCGGCGATTGAATTATCAGTCAATATGCTGGTAATGATCATTATTTCTTTAGTGGTCTTAGGCTTAGGAATAGCTTTTCTCTATCAACTACTAGGAGAGGCAACGATTGGACAACAAGATCTTGATCAACGGCTTCAGGAAGAACTGGAACGCCTTCTTATTGATGAAGGGCAGCGAGTTGCTATGCCATTATTTACCGCTGATGTTCAGCGAGGCGAACGCCACATCTTCGGTTTGGGAATATTAAATATCGGCGGCGCCGGCAAGAGTTTTGTTGTTAAGATTGAATTAGATTCTGTTTTTGATGCCCAAAAAAAAGAGATTACTTTAGAAAATAAAGATACCTTGGCTGATATGTGGCTCCTTTATCCTCAAGATATAATATCCTTGCAAGAAGGCGGCCACAAAATAGAAAGTATTCTCGTCAATGTTCCCAAAACTGCTGTTCCCGGACAATATATCTTTAAAGCGCGCGTGTTTGCCCTGGAAAATCTCGATGAATCAGGCGAACCGGAACAATATGGCACGACGCAGACGTTTGTAGTGAATGTTTCATAAAAAAGAAAGATTACATCAATAGTTCTTCCAAAAATTTTCGTGGATCTTTTGCTTTTGGAACAGCATGACCGATAAGCACTCCTTCTGTTCCCAGAAGCAAGGCATGTTTAATATCTTCTTTCGTGTGCACGCCTGCGCCACATAAAACACGGCTTTTGGGGCTTATCTTCTTCACCGCTTCCACGGCTTTCACAATCGTATCTGGTTTTGCTTCCGTGACGGAAATAGTGCCGCCGATAAGTTCTTTTGGTTCGTAGGCAAGATACTCGGGATGAAGCCGGGCAATTTTCTTTGCTTCATGTATTGTTGATGCGCAAATAATTGTTTTAAGTTTGTATTTGTTACATAAACGAACTGTTTCTTTTAAGATGGTGAAGGGAATTTTCCATTCGGAATGATTAAGAATCGTTCCTTGCACGCCGATGGCCTTCAGTTCTGCAGGAGAGATACTTCCGGTATGCGCTCCTAAGATAACCGGATCACAATGTTGCGCAAAAACAATTAAGTTTGTCTTTTCTGCAATCTCTTTCACTGTAAGAAGAGAGGGAGCAACGGCAATAAGATAATTCTTTTTCCGTACTTTGGCTATTTCCTGTGCTAAAAGGAGTGCTTTTTTTCCTATCGCTTCCGGATATGTTTTAAAATTAATAAGTATAAGTGGTTTCATCTATCAGCCTCATTACTGTTGGAATCATGAATGTTATTTTTTAACTTTAAATCTTACGTCAATAAAATCTTTTTGTTTTCCTTTTTTAAGTTTGTTGAGTATTCGGAAGAGGTAACTTATCAGAATGATAATGATTATTAATGGGAGTAAATAAACCAGAAGTTTAAAGAGAAAAATCAGAAACAGCATAATCAGGAACAAGATTCCCAGAATAACCATCCAGGCTTTCAATCCCGATGTTTTAATGATCATTTTTTGTATTGTATGCTGTTGTTGTTAATTCTTACCAAATATGTATCTATTAATAGGGATACAATATGATCTAATTCATTTCTTGTTTCTCGTTGTAACTCTCGCTCGTTTTCAGCAAGTGATTCTATTTCTCCGGCAGGAGAGCCATTTACAGTGCAAAAGAGAGTAGCATAACAGGAAGGTTGGTAGCCATCCTCGGGGCGATTAACTCTTCGCAGTTCACCAATGATCTTAATTATTCCTTCTTCGGGATCATTTTTAATCATTTTTGTAATGGTTTGATAAAAGTCATCATTCATGATCTCTACAAAGTTCTTCCTACTTTAAAAATGTTCTTTTACTAAGAAATACTATTTTACTAAGAAATATCATCATACTGCCATAAAACAAAGTCTGAATAAAGATAATAAAAGCAGCTTGGATAAAAAAGGAGATAGGAAAAGTCTGAATTAACAATGAATCTGCTGCAAACTGCCAGTTTCCTTGCGGGAAGAAGAGTTGATGGAAGAAGGTAAACGAAGTAGTAAATGAGATTATGGAGATGAGAAATAATACTCCAACAAAAGAAAGAGTTGTTATCCCTCCGTATTTGAATAGTTTTTGTAATTGCTCTTTATTTTTTTTATGATGGGTTAGAGAAATCGTAGCCAGCAATAATAAAACATAAAAAACATAATCTGCTTTTCTCATTACTTTCTTGACGTCCTGCAGATGTGAGAGCTCTTCGCTGGTGTAATTCAATTGCAATTCTTCTTTGTTTTGAAGATACTGGATCGTATTATCTTGTTCTTCTGTTAGATCTGTAAAAAAGAGTGTTGTTTTATATGAAAAAAGAAGAAGGAATAAAAGTAAAGAGATAGAGAAGATGATGAAAAATAGTCGATTTTTATTCATTCATTGATTAAAATAGAAGAAGAATAAAAATCTATTGATAAAAAGATTCAATTGCGGCTTTCCACGTAGGCACTAAAATTCTAAGACCTCCATAAACCTGGGGATAGGGTTGTTTCTTTGCATTTTCTTTATTGTCACTTATAAGTTCTGGTGCAGTTCTAAATTGGTATCCTCTTTGAATTCCTTTCTCTATGGTGTCTTTTATGCACTTTGAAGCTTGTACGCCAGCAATGATTATCTTTCTTGTTTGTAGTACCTCATCAAAATACAATATTTGTGGAATCCCTTGAAGTGGATGATATTCTCCAATATTCGAAAAAGTATCAGAACCGCTTTTAATAAACAAAGATATTTTCTCTCGTATGTCTGGAGCAATTAGAGGAATTGTTCTTTGAGGATCTATGGTCCCATATTCAACAAAGAAAATAGGTGAATCATGGGCAATCCCGTATCGTACAAGACCGTTAATAGAGTTGATGAGATCTTCTTTTTTCTGTTCCGTATGATGCCATGGATCTAAAAATTCCGGCTGCATGTCCATAACAATTATACTAATATCTTTCATAGAACAAGCTTTCCTCATTTACTTTATAAAATCTCCTAAAATAATAACTATTAAGTAACAACTATTTATGCTTCTCTTTCAATAATTTCTCCAAATGCTCGGAGATAAATTTCCCAGATGCTTTCCCTTGCAATTGTTTCATCGCTAGGCCCATTAAGGCAGAAAACGGCGCATCAGGATTTTTCTCTACAATCTTTTTTAATTCCTTGTGGATTTCTTCCGTCCCAAGAGAAGCATAATAAGTGAGGTTAAACTTCCCTTTAATCATATCAATCAATACATCCAAGACAATATCTTTATGAATTTTATCCTCGGCTAAATATTGGAATAAATCTCGCAATTGATCCTCAGTCAATTTCTCCGGATCAAGACTATATTTGCGTTTTATTTCAAGCAGTGTTGACGTTAACGTTTCGGCGATGAATGCCGGCTTAATTTTTGGATGCTTCGTTGTCAATTCGTCAAATAAAGAGACTTTATCTGATTTGGCAATAAATTCTGCCAGATCTTTCCCTAACCCCAGTACTGTTTGATATCGTGCCATTTTATCTTCTAACACTTCTGGAATTGTTACTTTTGTGATATCCGATTTCATCAGCGGAACGTCTGTTTCCGGATACATCCGTGCCGCTCCCGGCATGGGGCGCAAATATGACGTTGTTCCATCAGCGTTGGCTTTACGCACTTCGGAGGGAACTCCTTTCAGCAATTCTTGTGCTCGATCATAGACAGCCTGCAAGGCAGCACGGGCTTTGTTTTCTTCATCAGCGACAAGAACAAAGGCATCGTTCGGTTCGCACTGCAGCTTTTTCCGTATCCGAGCAAGATCCGTGATGCCATAATTTGGTAATTCATCGGAATGAAAAATACCGCCCACTCCCGCTGCAACTTTTGCTCTTTCGGAAAATTCGGTTCCTATTCTTCTCTCTGGCTGAACTTCCCGTCCCAGGAAACCGGCAAGGCTGTTCAGCCGTATTCCCAATACTTTCCCTCCGCTGGCAAGAGTCTTTGTAATAATCTTTGATTCACAGTCCTGCATGATCACGGAGAGATCGACAATCTTGCATGGGTTTAATCTGACTCCCTGCAATTCTTTTTTAATTTTCAACAATTCCTGCTGCCGCTTTACTTCCAGCTCAACAAGTAACGGTAATTGACGTAAATCTTGCGCTCCTTTAATCTCAATTCTGTTTCCCCCGTAGATGGAAACATTGACATCCTGCCGGATTGTCCCCAAACCTCTTTTTACACCAGGTAAGGATCGAAGAAGCAGGCCGATCTTCTTGGCTGTTTCCTGCGCTTGTTCTGGTGTGGTGATGTCTGGTTCCGTGCCAATTTCAATGAGTGGTATGCCCAGCCGGTCTAAACGGTATGTTTTTTCTGCTGCTGTTTCCGAGATAATTTTACAGGCATCTTCTTCCAGAGAAATATTGGAAATGCGGACATCGCCGGCGCTGGTGTTCATTTTCCCATTTCGTCCCACAAGCGCAGTTCGTTGGAATCCTGAAGTGTTGGAACCATCAACAACTGTTTTGCGCATGACTTGCACGAAGGGAGAAATGGTGGCTTTGGCTAACGTACACAATTGGAGCGTCGTATATAACGCATCTTTATTCATTTCATGCGGCGGCTCAGAATCTGTTTCCACTAAACAGGTTGTATCATGATATCCCTCATAGACAAATGTTTTTCCCTTTAGCTGTTCTTGAAGAGCGGCAATATCAATTTCTCCCCCCTCTCCCGCGGCAGCCCTTAGCTGGCGTTTGATGGTAAAATGTGGTTTATCCTCGCGGAGTGCAGTTGGACAGTTGCAGAACAGTTTTTTTCCATCGAGTTGCTGGTGGATTTCCAAGCCTACTTTGAGACCTGCTTTTTTGTCAAACATAGACTAGGATAAAGTAATTTTGTTTAAAAAATGTATGGTTTTAACTCATCTTTCCCACACAACTTCCCCTTTCTTCAGAATTTTCTTAATCCTATGCAAAGGGACATTCGCTTCTTTCCCATTGATAGTAAGAATTAAAAAATTATCTTCGATTCGTAGAATATCTGTATATTTTATTTCCTTTAACGTATCTTCGACTCGGTCATAATAGAACAGGACATACTCTTCTGGTTTTTCCTTTTTGTCCCATTTAATTTTATGCAAGAAATTTTGGATGGGGATCATGATACAAAGAAGAAAAATCTTTAAATATAAATATGTTCTTTATAGTAATTTGAAGAAATAATTTTTAAAATGGCTACAACCTATCTTGGTGTGATTATTGAAGAAAGTCTTGAGAAAAAAGAAGTTCTCAAAAAAGTAAAGATTCTCAAAACAAAAATAGAAAAAGTTACTCCACAGCATCAGACTCCATGGCTTAAACGATGGACGTTACACACTGTTAAAATTCCAGACAATCAAGCTGATGCCATGGCCACAGAATTGAGTACATCATTAGATTCTCAACATTCTTGGTATGCCGATTTTAAAAATGATAGATTTCATTATATTATCTTCCGCAACAAGGTGTTCAAAGTTGATCGTTCTAAACCTGAAAAATATAATGATGTTACACAATATGGCTTAACTCTTGGCATCCCTGAGCATCAGCTTGACTTTTCTCCGGCTATTAAACAATGGCAAAGATAACTCCTAATATTACAAGAATGAATTTTCTTCAGGACTTCTACCAACAGGTAGACAAATTAAAAGAGGAACATACGCTCATTATTGTGGAAGGAAAGAACGATAAGAAAGCATTACAACATTTTAATCTGGAGAATATTGTCACGTTGGCAACTCCTTTGTACAAAATTCTGGAGATGATGTGGAAGGAGAAAGTCGTCATCTTGACAGATTTTGACAAAAAGGGAAAACAACTTTATAAAAAAATCAAGTCCCTCTGCAGCCAACGCGGGATTTACATTGATGATACGTTGCGTCTTTTGTTATTGAAACATAAATTATCACATGTGGAAGGGTTGGCGACGTTTATTAAGAATAAGGAAGAGAAGAGTTCAAGGGGAAAGTTAAATAATTAGTAGTAATTCGTGGAAAACAATCAATTTTATAAAATTACGCCCTCTATTATTATCATGCCATCAAAAGATCACAAACAACTTGTTAAAGTTCTTAATAAGTTGGTCAAACAAGAACGATGGCGGAAAATACCTAAAGCGTTGGGTAAAGTTGTTGAGAAAAGTCTGACAAAAAGTGGGAATATTAGGGTTATTTTGAAAGGAAAATCTGAAGTGAAATTTTTTGTTTTAAAGAGGAATAAGAATCTGTATGAAACTGCTTCTAAATTGATGGAAGGAGATGTTGTAAGTGTTGCTCTGAGAACACAGTTAGGCAAGCAATATGCAGTTAAATTGATCAAGAAAGGGAAGAGTTTGAGTGAGTTTATTTCTTAGGTTTATGTTGAGCCGTTTTTATCATCCCTCTTAACTTTTCCACAATCCACACCATCGCTTCCGTATCCCTTTCACAATAACGAAGCAAGTCTTCTCTGGTTTTCTTCTTAGCTTCAGCGGTCATCTTGCCAAAAGCCATATCTAAGTACGCAATAGAAGCGCAATCGCCATCTTTAATATTTAAATCTTCATAGCCATCACCAACTAATGCGGGAAGTACCTTCTTGATGGAAGCAGAACCTTTCTGCTTAGGATTGTAGTACCAGAACTTCTTGAATGGCTCATGCAGATCAACAATCCTTCCTAGGAGAATATCAACCCATGCGGTATATTCAGGAAAGTCTTTCACTAACTCTTTCAATACTGAACCTTCAAAACCTTCAAAGTACACTAATATGCTTCCAGACGAAGGCAAATACTTTTTCAAAGCAGCCAAGAATTTAGGCCTAGGATCATCCTTGCCATCATGCAAGTATTCAAAATGCTCTTGCTTTCCATTTTTAATGATATGAAGAGAAAACTGGAACGGCATTCTCTGATAGGACCTTGTACCATCAAACTCAGGAACGGCAAAAGAACAGGTTTCAAAATCAAGATGGCAGGCCGGTTCTTGAATTCCATCTAAGAATTTCTTAATCTTAGATTTCTCAAGATGCGTTTCACCGCTTTTCTCACACTTTAATTGAATCACTTGCTGTTCATTAGACAAAACATCATCGGGAACATCTTTCAAAGCATGAATTCCTTGCTCAAATAATTTCATGCTCTTTCTACTGTTGTACAGATGAAAGACATGATTTTCTGGCAGAAATCCCCAGCATTCCTCTTTCACCTGGCATTTCTTAGGGATAGTACAGTAATTCTTCTCTGCACTATTCGGGAAAGTAGGAGAATTGATTATATCCCATAAAAATGTAATATTTTGAGGAACTATAGGAAGCATCTTAACTACTTTTTCAGTTAAATCTTCTTTAACAAGGAGTAGGTTGACATCAATTTCTCCTTTTCGCAAGTATTTATTATTTAGAAACATAAGATAACACTTTTTAATCTTTAATCCTGCTTTTTCATAGACGTAGCGTTGAAATGCAAGATCATCATAATGTTTCTTCTTTACTTCGGCAGAGCTCTTAACTTCAATTATATCCCATTCGTCTTTTCCTACAGGAACAAGAATATCTGCTCTTCCGTAGAGATTATCTACTTGAAGAGCTGCTTCAAAGAGAACTTTTCTTTTTAGCAGAAGCTCTTTTGTTTTCTGTAAGTTGAGAGCTAAATCTTCTGCATCAATATCAATTCCCTCTGGATAGAGCTTCTTTGCCAATTCACCAACCACATGGCCTTGCTCAAATCTCTTTAACACTCCAGGGGTGTGAGGTGGAATGTTCTCTTTATCATGATACTTCATCCATAAATGACCAGGACATTCCATGCCGGTGGTGTAATCAGATTTGGAGAGTGGTTTCTGTAATTTCTGAAGGGTTTGTGTTGTCGTCATTTTATTCAAAAAATCCCTTCACCCTGGCAAAAATAAGTTCTCTTCTTTTTTCTAAGAACTTTTCAAAGTTTGCCTCGTTATAATCGGAAAGGTCAGGAATGAGGTGCGTTTTTTTATACTCATCACTTCTCTTAGGTTCTTTGAGCCAATCATCAAAAGATTTATCATTTTTAGAAGAATTAATAGAGCCGCCCAAAGGTTGAATATTAGAAATATTATTTACTATTTTTTTATCAAAATGTTTAAGCATCTTAGATTTTGGAAACATGTGATCCTCATGAAAATCTGCTTGTAACATATCCCCATAAACAATGGCTAAAATAATTCTGCTTTTATCAGTGCCATAATTTATTTCTTTTAACATCTCCCTTAGTTCGTCACCTATTCTTATTACTTTATTTCTACTAGAATATGCTTTAAATAAATCATTAATTGGAAAAAGATTATCCTTCGTCCCATCTTTGATTATTTCTCTGGAGTCAGTAAGTATGGAATCACTTTGGCCACCAAAAACGCCATTAAGGAGGACAGCATAAAGATATTTCTTTATTAGGCTATAATCTTTTGAAGTTAAATCTATCTCTTTTAAATTTCTCTTATAAACATAATATATTATGGGAATTATGGCATTATTACTCCTAAGATATTCTTTAGAAGATATTTTTATCATATCTAAGAAGTTTATTACTGTTCTAATAGATTCTTTTATTTTGTTCCAATTTTTTTTAATTATTTCAACATTTTCTTTGTTAAAATTTTTAATCTGGTATCTAATGTCTTTTTCTATCAGAACTAAGCATGTTTTCAATACAAAATCATGGTCAAAATTAAATTTTCCCTGATTAATATCTTCAATTAATTCTTTAAATTCCTCTCTAGCATCAATCTTTTCATTGCCTTTTTTCCAATATTGTTTAATCTTAGAAAAAAGTAAGTCCGAATAGGTTAAGGTAACACCCCCAGAATTTACCCTAACGAATATTTCTAAAGCTTCTTCATCTTTTTTTTCTGAATCAATAGTATAATAAGATATGTTCTCATCCTTTACTGTTTTCTCTAACTTATAAAGATTTTTACGAATTAGACTTTCTTTATCTGTTCCTAACTCCAATTCCTGAACAATCTTCTTTGATTCATCTTCGGCATCAAAATGATTATTAAGTATGTCCTTAATCTTATACCACACTTTTTCTCCTTCTAAAAAATAATCTGAAGATTGGTCTAAAATCTTAAATTCAAAAACTCTTTCATTAACTTCTTTATCACTTTCAGGTTTGCTTAATAAATTGAAATAAAGTATTCTTTTACGTTTTCTCTTTCTGTGTTCATCTTCAAAAACCCCTTTTAAAGATAAATTTAATATTGTTATTCTTTGTTGACCATCTAATACTAATTTAATAAATTTATTCTTAAATAGATCATTAGGTGCTATTTCATTTTCGCTATTTGAGTTATTCAAAAACTTTAACACAGTAATATTATCTCTTTCTAAATCTTCATGTTTAACTTCCCAAAATAACATGGTTCCAATAGGGTAGCCTCTCATTAATGAGTCAAAAAGATCATAGACTTTATCTTCGAATTTAGATTTATCGCTATTCCATACAAATTCTCTTTGGATTTCAGGGAGATAATAACTCTCGTTTATTCCTTCAACTAATTTTTTTATACTTAGATCCTCGTATTTTCCCATTCTTCACAACCTCGCAATCTTTCCCGCATCCGTTAATTTCAATCCATTCACTAAATCCATCGCCTCTAAATCTTTGATATTCCGGTATAACATTGCTCGGGAAATGTCAATCTTCACAGACAAATCCATTAACGAAGTAAATTTCTCCTCCGCAAGATAATCCAATACCTTCTTCTGCGAGTCAGTTAAATTATACTGCAGCTTGGGCAAATAAACAGGCTCGGAACCTTTCTCTTCCGGGAAATAAATAATTCTTCGTACTCTGGATGCTCGGGCATATGCGCCAAACAATAAACCTATTGCTTTGGTTTTCCTGCCGGATGTAATGTTGACATAAATCTCTTCATCTTTGGGCTGCACATCAATAATCTCAATCACTTTTCTGGCAATATCTACGATATCATACACTTTGGTTTTAACAACACTGATATCAATAACCCTTCCTAACGAACTCTTCAATAAATCTACCGTTTCCTCTTGCTTCTTACTTGGTTCATTATCAACAATGAGAATCATCCTGTCCGGCCCCATTTTGTTCGCCGCAAAGAGCAATGGATCAGGACCGTATACCGTGGCAATAAGCACCTTCTTCATAGTTTTGATTTTATCTTCCTCATTTAAATTCATTTTCATTCTTTATGTAAAATAAGCCTCTTTTTTTAAGCTTTTCTATAAATTATGCGACTATTCTACTAAATAATAGAAATTCTTATAAAGACTATCTCATTTCTGCCGTTGAGGTGGTTGACATGGAAACAATTGAACAAATAAATCAAATAATAAACTCCAGGAACAATATTGCGATAACACATCTGCCAAGAGAAGATGTTGATTTACGTGAACAAAATCTTCTGGAGGCGCTGGGTCAAAAAATCTCCCTATTGGAAGAAAATAGGAAGGAATATGAATCAATTAGACAAGAATTACTTTCATCAATGGAAGAGTCAAAAAATGCACTTTTTCATATTAATGTGGATATTAATAATATCAATACAATGATCACGCAAATTAGAGGATATTGGGTGCATTTAATGAATCAACAAGAGAAATACTAAGGCGATTATTTCTGCAATTTCTCACACGTTTCATTTATACTACCTATCCAGGCTAGCTACTTTGCATTTTCTTATCTCCATCATTTCCCAGCCATCTCCTGAATCTCCTTCGTCGTCGTTGCCTGTTCTGCGTTCTTATCTTCCCGATATCGAATAAAGCGAGGGAATCTCAACGCCAACCCCAAAGCATGAAACGGACTCTTGGTAATTTCTGCTGCCAACACTTCAACTACAACTTTCGGGTCAAACCAGACGTCCGGTTCCATTTCTTTTTTTACCATAACACGGGCTGGTTTTGTATTAACTTTATACTTCGCCAACATCTTGGGCAGTTCCGTCAACATTTCATCAGTTAATCCCGTTCCTAATTTACAGACGGTTTCGAACTGGTCTTTTTTCTTATTATAGGCTGCGCATAATAACGCGCCATAGGTGCCGCTTCTCCGGCCTCGCCCATGGAATGCTCCGACAACAACCAAATCAAACGTATCCACCATCTCTTTGACGTATTCTTTCTTCCACTTGATCCAGTTCCATCCCCGCGTTCCCGCCTGGTACTCTCCCTCTAAATTCTTGATCATGATACCTTCATCGCCTTCTTTCACCATATTCTGAAAAAAACGATTTATTTCTGTATGATCATCACTGATAAGTTGGTCTGCAAGAACAACGTGCTTGCTTTTCTTGACAATGTTAGCAAGCTGGGCAATTCTTTTTTCATAGGGCTCGTGGATGTACGATTCTCCATTGACAAAAAGAAGATCAAACAATTTAATCTGCACGGGGATTTTTTGCACATATTCTTCTACATCATATTTCCTCCGCCGCTGCATCAATGTCTGGAAGGGCAAGAGTTTTCCTTTCTCGTCAACGGCAATCACTTCTCCTTCAATAACATATTCTTTTGCCGTGATCTGCTTCTGCAGATATTCAACAAGATCGGGGAATTGATCTGTGATATTTTCCAGCCGCCGTGAGAATAAGGAAATTCTTCCTTTTTTATCTCGATGCGCCTGCACCCGCTCTCCGTCATACTTCCCCTCAGCAGCAACTTTTCCGGGCATTTTTTTCTGGATTTCTTCCCAGCTTTTTACTCTTTGTGCTAGCATCATTTTAATCGGCCTGCCCACATGCACATCAATCTTTTCCAATCCTTTCAATCCTTTATGAGCAATTGTTTCCGCGATAACTCCCACATCCGGGCAGATGTTGTATGCTTTTTCCAGATATTCTTTGTTCTTTTTCTCACCGGTAAAAGCAATGGCCAGGGCGTCAAGAACCGTCATGTCACCAACACCCATTCGCAACGTTCCAAGAACAATCCTGGAGATATATTTTGCTCCTTGTGGAGACGACTTTTGCAGCAGCGAAACGAGAAGGTTTGTTTTTCTATCCTGCGAACCAGTTCCCGAAGCGTCGGCAATCTTCTGCAGCGTGTCAAACAATTCTTGAACGGTTAATTTCCCTACCGGAACAAGTGTTCTTGGTTTTTTCTGCAGGACCTTTTCTGCAGTAAGTCCCACATCGCCTGTTTCCTGCATGATCTTTTGTACTTTTGCTATGTCATTGCCGGACGCAGAAGCAATGGCTTTTAACACCATCTTCTCTGCCATCCCTAACACGACGCTTTCATATTCCGACGTAATTTGGCCTAGTGTCAGATAGGAGATCATGGCAATATCCTCTTTGGGAACGGTTTTGAAGAACGTGGAAAGAATTTCCCGCAACGCATTTCCAGAAGACGTTTGTTCCAATTCCTCGTACACATCTACCAGCTTTTGGAAATCCATGAAAAAAGAAAAAGAATAATTGTTTATTAATGTTGCTCTTGAGGATTAATCAATAATAAACACGACACTATTTAGTAGTAAAACAACCATAACATTTAAATAAAAATGATCTTCCATGCTTTGGTATGGCTCGCGTATTGTGGAAACTTGCATTTGTTTTTGCGTTGCTCTTGCTCTTGATCCCATTAACGGTGATCTCCTTGCATGAAAAACAAAAACCAGGAATTCTTCTTTCGCAGGAACGCCCCTCGCCGGGTGATTGGGTGAAGGAAGAACAGATTAAAATCTATTCTGACAAAGTCGTGCTGGACATCGACAATCCGCTCTGGGCAATTTTTACCAACACCAATTCAATGGATCCTTTTCTTGATGAAACATCCCACGCCATTGAAATTCAGCCCTTATCTCCAGACGACATTAGCTTGGGTGACGTCATTTCCTACAAAATGGGGGAAAACATTGTTATTCATCGCATTGTTGAAATAGGAGAAGATGCTCAAGGGGCTTACTATGTTGTTCAGGGTGATAACAACAGCTCCCGTGATCCAACGATGGTACGGTTCAATGATGTAACCGGCGTGGTTGTGGCGGTTATTTATTAAAAAAGTTTATAATTTCATATCTTGTTCTTAATTTCATGCATAACGCAATCCTTCATGAATGGCTGCATCCAGTATATTTGCAGGAAGATAAAATAACTAAGTTGCAACACTCTTTTTCATCTGCAAAATCATTTCCCCATCTCGTACTGGCACATTTTCTTGTTGAAAAAAAAGCGACGGCCATTCTAAGGGCAATCGCAAAAGAAAAACTTGTTTTGAAAGATTCCGATCTCTTTACTTTTTTCCAGACAAATGATTTTAAGATTACAAGGAATAAAGTGTTGTTGGATTTTAGAAACTTTCTGTGTTCAAATGATTTTAGTCAATACCTCACAAGAATTACCGCTTGTAAAATAAAGTCCAAAAGGATTGATATGTCGGCTTCTCTCTACCTGAAAACGCATTATCTTCTTCCTCATGATGATCGGTTAGAACGAAGAAGGATTGCTTATCTCTATTATCTTTCCACACTTGCAAAAAAAGATGGCGGCGCTCTGGCTTTGTACGATTCAAAAAATAAAAAACCAACTGAGATTGTGAAAAAGATTGTCCCACAATTCAACACGTTTGCTTTTTTTGAAGTTTCGGGCTGTTCTTTCCACGAAGTAGAAGAGATTGTCAGCGATAAACAACGCATCGCAATCAGCGGGTGGTTTCATGATCAATAAGTATTATATCCAGAATATTGAACAAATTAAAGACGCATTTCATAACAATAAGGAATTTCCCCATGTTGTCCTGGTTGATTTTTTCGAAAAAAAAGATTATGAAATGATTAAACAAGAAATAAAACGAACTACTTTTTCTCCTGAAAAAGATCCTTTAACTCATTCTTACTCTATTGCTAGAACAACTTTCTTGAACGATCCTTTTTTTGAATTTGTTTCAACAATAGTGAATGGAAACATAAAGCCAATGAAACAAACAATATTGCAATTCAAACATAAAGATTACACCATCCTCAACGATCAACAGCAGGACAAACCAGGTGTTGACATTATCTTTAACGTCACGGATGATTGGCAGGATGAATGGGGCGGCTCACACTTCTATGTAGATGGATCTGGTGCATATACAAAGATGCTTACAACAGGGAACACCTTGGTCATGGCGAGGAGAAGTGCGGACACAAAACGGTTTGTAAAATATGTGAATTGTACATCAAAACAAAAGTCAAGAATATTTATAATTATGTCAACCTCATAGAAATATTTATAAAACAATCGCTATCCTCAACAAATACATGAAACGAAGTTCGCGTCGCTGGAAGAAAAAAGGCCAAATGCGCTGGAAGTGGCAGCGAAAGAAACTGAAGAAAGCCAAACGTAGACGAAAAATTCAGGCTAGCTAAGAATTCTTAGTTTTAACAGTAGTAATATTTTTTTAATATTTTTAAGATTTCAGAAGTTTTAATATCTTAAGAGAAATATTTAATCTATTTTAAGGAAATTAAGATACTTAAAGTAAGGTTAATGCCATTTTTCGAGAGAAAACAGGCTGGAAATAATAGAAATCTTTATAAATAAGTCGAAATCCCTTCTCTAAAAAATGTATGCTCAATTAATCTTGAGTGTGAATGGGGTGATCCAATAGTGAGACGACAATTCCTTAATTTTGCGATCGGAAAATAATCAGGATCTAAAACATTCTTAGTTCCCGTTGATCCTGCGGGAGATTGCTGCTATGGGAGTTCGACTAAGCCATGCAAGTCAGAGGGCTTCTTCGGAAGCACAGGCTGAATGCTCAGTAACACGTCAATAATCTGCCATTGGGTCCGGGATAATCTTGGGAAACTGAGTCTAAAACCGGATATGTAAATGATACTGGAATGTTCTTTTATTTAAAAGCAATGCCCAATGATGAGTTGGCGGCTGATTAGCTTGTTGGTAGTGTAAAGGACTACCAAGGCTTTGATCAGTACGGGCCGTGAGAGCGGTAGCCCGGAGAAGGGTACTGAGACACTGACCCTAGCCCTACGGGGTGCAGCAGGCGCGAAACCTTTACACTGTACGCAAGTGCGATAAGGGGACTCCCAGTGCTCATGCTTTGCATGGGCTTTTGTCAAGTGTAAATAGCTTGGCGAATAAGTGGTGGGTAAGACGGGTGCCAGCCGCCGCGGTAACACCTGCGCCACGAGTGGCAATCGCATTTATTTGGCCTAAAGCGTTCGTAGCCGGATCTGTAAGTCTTGGGTGAAATCGTTGCGCTTAACAAAACGGCGTGCCTGAGATACTGCTTATCTAGGGACCGGGAGGCGTCAAGGGTATTCCTGAGGGAGCGGTAAAATGCTATAATCTCAGGAGGACCACCTGTGGCGAAGGCGCTTGACGAGAACGGGTTCGACGGTGAGGAACGAAAGCTAGGGGAGCAAACCGGATTAGATATCGAAAATCCTGCGATGATTTTCGGAAATTAGTCTCGCATTGTTTGCAGAAAACTACTGTGCGAGGTGAAAACTGAAAGTTACTTTTATCAGGGTGCTCGACTAATTACCCGAGTAGTCCTAGCCGTAAACGCTGTGAACTAGATGTTGCATATTCTACGTGAATGTGCAGTGTCGAAGCGAAGGTATTAAGTTCACCGCCTGGGAAGTACGGTCGCAAGGCTGAAACTTAAAGGAATTGGCGGGAGAGCACCACAAGGGGTGCGGCGTGCGGTTTAATCTAACTCTACGCAGAGAATCTCACCAGCAGCGACGGCAGAATGAAAGTCAGATTAAATGTCTTACTTGACGAGCCGAGAGGTATTGCATGGCGGTCGTCAGCTCGTGCCGTAAGGTGTCCTCTTAAGTGAGGTAACGAGCGAGACCCATACTCATAATTGCTAGCAGGTCCTTTAGGATGTCTGAGCACCTTATGGGGACTGCCCTGGAAACAGGGAGGAAGGTGTGGGCCACGGTACGTCTGTATGGTCCGAATCTGCTGGGCTACACGCGCGCAACAATGGCAAGGACAATGGGCTGCAACACCGAAAGGTGACGCCAAACCTCCAAACCTTGTCTTAGTTTAGATTGATGGCTGTAATTCGCCCTCATGACAACGGAATCCCTAGTAATCGGACTTCATCACGGTCCGGTGAATATGTCCCTGCTCTTTGCACACACCGCCCGTCAAACCAACCGAGTTGGGTTTGGGTGAGATGCAGCTTTGAGTTGCATCAAACCCATATTCGGTGAGGTGGGTTAAGTCGTCACAAGGTAGCCGTAGGGGAACCTACGGCTGGATCACCTCCTTTTTTTATTTTATCAATATTTAATAAAAAATAATAAAATTAATGAGATAAAGTAAAACAAAAAAGAAATTGAGCAAACATCCTGGGCCCATAGCTCAGGGGGAGAGCGCCTGCCTTGCATGCTCGCTTTACGCGAAGTACAGACAGCAGGAGGTCTCGGGTTCAAATCCCGATGGGTCCATTTTCCACACAAGGAAAAATGTTCCCAATCCTGTTGGTGAGGGGGCAATAAATATCAGCCTTCAAGAAAATGCCAAATCTTGGCGGCTGTGGTTGAAGATGATGGAGTGAAGTAAACAACTCCACGATAACACATCATAGTAATGAACCATATGTAGGTTAACACATCTTAGAGCGCTGCTAGATGGATGACTAGGTTCGAAACGCTGATGAAGGACGTGACAAGCTACGATATGCTCTGGCGAGTTGAATGTAAGCGTTGAACCAGAGATGTCCGAATGAGACTTCTCTCTTTTGGACCTTTCGAGGTCAGGGAACGCAGGGAATTGAAGCGTCTTAGTACCTGCAGGAAAAGAAATCAATCGAGATACCGTGAGTAAGAGCGACCGAAAGCGGCAGAGTTCAAACTGAATCCGTTACAGTAATGTAATGGAGATGTGGTGTTGAAGGACTTCCCTTCCGGCCTTTTTTCTGACTTAAAGTTTCCTGAAATGGAGCACAATACAGGGTGATAGTCCCGTAAAGGAAAGAAAGAAGGTCCCAGGAAGTATCCTGAGTACTACTCCTTGAAATTGGAGTAGGAATCTGGGGGGCATTAACCTCTAAAACTAAACACGTTTCGAATCCGATAGCAAACAAGTACCGTGAGGGAAAGTAGAAAAGAACCCTTGACAGGGAGTGAAAAGATTCTGAAATCTAGCAGTTATGGTGAGGTAGGGCTTTTCGAAGTTCTACCGTGCTTTTTGAATAAAGTGCCAGGGAGTGTATTTATGTGGCAAGGATAATCTGAAAAAGAGAATCCGTAGCGAAAGCGAGACTCCGCAGCTTGCAAGGGAGACGGTATGAAAGTGCCGTAAGTCACATGGATACGACCTGAAACCGAGCGATCTATTCCTGGGCAAGGTGAAGCGGGGGTAAAACCCCGTGGAGGCCTGAAGAGGTTCTACGTGCAAGTGTTCTTCTGACTTGGGAATAGGGGTGAAAAGCCAATCGAGCTCGGCGATAGCAGGTTCCTATCGAAATTGACCTTAGTCAAGTCTCGAACGAGATTGTTGCGGTTGTAGAGCTACGGATAGGGAATTTAGGCGGGGAAACTTGTCGGTTCTCTGTCCAACTCCGAATGCTGTAACATTGTAGACTTCGGGAAACAGGGAATGTTGGGGTAAACTTCATTTCCGAGAGGGGAACAACCCCGACTATGGTTAAGGCCCCTAAGTGCTAACTAAGTGATAAAGGGTAAACGGTGTCCGTGATCTAAGACAGCGAGGAGGTTGGCTTAGAAGCAGCCACCCTTTAAAAAGTGCGTAACAGCTTACTCGTTGAGATCGTGGGTCCGGAAGATTGACGGGTCTAAGTTAGCCGCCGATACCATAGACCACGAAAGTGGGCGTAGGTAGGCGTCCTTCTAGGGCAGAAGCATTTCCGTAAGGAGATGTCGACCTGGATGGAATGAATATCCTGGTGGTAGTAAGATCTTAGCAGGGTGAGAATCCCTGTCATCGTAAGGGCAAGGGTTCCTTGGCAATGCCAATCAGCCAAGGGTTAGTCGGTCCTAACTAGTCTCATACTTGAGCAATGGGAAAGGGAAAGCGGTTAATATTCCGCTACTGCTTCAGTATGCGTGGCAACACAAGCTTCATTTCTGACGCTTTGGAATAGGCCAATATCGTTCGTCTACGATATTAATGTGAATATATCCCTGGAGTATCATAATGATGAGAACGGGATAAAATTACAGATGAGCAGGCTTATAGTCTGTTTGGTTGATTTCTAGAGTCCATGAAAAGGGAATGAAGAAAAATCTGAAGTAACCGTACCAAGAACCAGCACAGGTGCCCCTAGGTGAGAAGCCTAAGATGTGAGAGAATAAACTAGGTTAGGGAATTCGGCAAATTAGTCCTGTACCTTCGGTATAAGGGATCCCTGCATTCGTATCTGCATAGGTGCGATTTCAGGGCGCAGTGACAAAGGTGGTCCGACTGTTTAACAAAAACTTAACTTTCTGCTAGGCGGTAACGCTGAGTATAGAAGGTGATATCTGCCCAGTGCCAGTACTTTAAGCTTCGTTTCAACGGAGTGAAGAGCTGGTAAACGGCGGGAGTAACTATAACTCTCTTAAGGTAGCGTAATACCTTGTCGATTGAATGTCGACTTGCATGAATGGTATAACGAGATCGCCACTGTCCCAACCTAGAGTCTCCCGAACACTCTTTCCTGGTGCAAAGGCCAGGGACTTCCAGTGGGAAGCGAAGACCCCGTGAAACTTTACTGTAGCCTGTCGCTGTGGTGTGGCGTCTGGTATATAGCGTAAGTGGGAGCCGTTTGAAGTCGTGAGCGTCAGCATGCGACTTAGGCAACAATGTAACACCACTTATTAGAAACTGCATCACTTACCTCTCTTGAGGGACACCGGTTGGTGGACAGTTTGGCTGGGGTGGCACGCTGTTGAAAGGATATCAATAGCGCCCAATGGTTGACTCATCCGGTTTAGAAACAGTGACCGAATGAAACAACGGTCACGCTAAAGATCCGGAGCAGAGTGCAAGGGCATAAGTCAGCCTGATTGGATTTCAAACATAACGAACTCCAAATACGAAAGTATGGCCTAGCGAACTCCCGTACCTTCTTAATGAGGGTCGGGAATGACTGAAAAGTTACTCCGGGGATAACTGAGTTGTCGCGCCCGAGAGTTCATATCGACGGCGCGGTTTGCTACTTCGATGTCGGCTCATCCTATCCTGGCGGTGCAGAA
>JAGVYN010000019.1:0-9950 GCA_018303265.1 Candidatus Woesearchaeota archaeon | reverse complement strand
CAAGGTACGCCGGGCAGCTACGCCATAAGCGATAAGTGCTGAACGCATCTAAGCACGAAGCGCGCCTCAAAAAGAGACACCTTAGAACATCGCAAGAACAGCGGTTTGATAGAAGCGGTGTGTACGTACCAAGGCAACGAGGTATTCAGCACGCGCTTACTAACGTTCGTATTTTGTGTTAACCTACATATGGTTTTTTTACATTTTTTCTTTTTTTTTGTTTATTTTGAATTTTTAAGAAATAGTGTGAGCTATGTTTTATTAATTGAAATATTAATTGAAATTAATATAATCTATTATGGTGAATTGATGAAGAATGGCTCTATTTTTTTGAACTTGCTTATGGTACTTAGTAAACACTCTGTTTTTCATCAAAATCATTTTGGATAAGAATTAATAAGTAATAAAAATATATTTTAACGTTGAAAGTATTAAATGTTCTTGCACTCTACTTAGTATAGGTTTTATTCTACTGCATTCTCTACAAACCCTCCTGCTACAAGTAATGGAAAGGCAATGGTGGCATCGCAATGAATTTTCACATTTGGCGCTTTTGCCTTAATCTTTCCCCATGTCACCGCTTCATCAATTCTTGCTCCTGAATCAGAACCGTCAAACTCCTCTGCCGTGTTGATGTACACAGCATAATCAAGGCCGTCTTTGAAAATATTTGCCAGGAGGGTGAAATGCTTGCTTGTTCCTCCGCCGAGAATGATCGCTCCGGTCTTTTCAGAATTGAGAACAAAACGAACAATATCCAGAATCTCCTGACTTACGTCTAACACAAAATCAGGATGGCTTTGCTTAAAGAACATCACCATGTCGCCAATCGCCCCATCTATAATGCTTGGACAAAAAATAGGAATATTATTTTTAGCAGCCCAATACAGTATCGAACTGTCATCTTTAATTTCTAATCCTATTTGCCGGATAAATTCACGAGGATGAATAGCATTTCCTGTTTTTTTTTGCAGAGCATAAATCTTTTGCAGAAATACCTGCATGAATTTATCTAGATACGCAAACCGATCATTCGGGACAAAAATGTTCCCCGTCCTGTGCACGCCGTGCTCAAACAAAAATCTTCCTGGAGCATCAAACTTTCCTAAAACAAACGGCTTAAATGTTTTCATGACGTCTTCTTCGATTGCCCCGGCAGACGTCACCAGCGCCGCAACTTTATTGTGTTTGACGAGGTATTTGATGATCTCTCTATTGCCGGAACTCACCTGATTTGACGTAAAACTGAGAAAAATGGCGGCTTTTTCCCGCTGCATGGCCTTGACGATCTCTATCCCTTCTGCGAGATGCGTTGCTTGAAATCCATTGTGCATGAAAGAGGCAAGGAACTCGTCAAAATCGAGTCCTTGTTCAAAATCGTATCCTCTAACATGAGGATAGTCATCCAGAGTCATCGTCGTTGCTGCATACTGTTTTTCATATCCCTGAACAAGTTTCTCATCCACTGATCGAATTTTCTTTGGCATGTGATCCTCCTGCAATATTATGCTATGACTATTATATTTTCTGGGTATTTTTTAGATTTTTAGATATTGTATGACTCTCAATTAGCTCATAATTGATTATAACTTTATAACTCTAACTAGTATTAAAGAAAACGCTTCAACTACCTTCCTGGCGAACGGAATCCATACTCTTGTTTTTTTCTTGTATTCTTTTTTAAACTTTCTGGAAAAAAAGTATCTGGACTGAAATTCTAGACTGAAATATATCACTTTATATTCCAATCTCCACCAAAAACTTTATAAATAAATTCAAAACTGAATGAATTACTTCCATTTTATTATAAAATGAAGAAAAAACGGAGGAAATTAATAGTTTAAAATGGCAAAACAAAAAGAACATATCAATTTAGTATTCATTGGTCACGTTGATCATGGTAAATCTACAACTGTCGGCAGACTGCTCTATAACACAGGGAACATTGATGAGCAAACGATGCGAAAACTGAAGGAAAAAGCCCAGCAATTAGGGAAAGCAGGATTCGAGTTTGCGTTCGTCATGGACACATTAAAAGAAGAGCAGGAACGTGGTGTGACAATCGATTTGTCTCACAAACGGTTTGACACGGATAAATATTATTTTACAATCATTGACGCTCCAGGCCACAGGGATTTTATCAAGAATATGATTACGGGAGCGAG
Source organism: Candidatus Woesearchaeota archaeon (assembly GCA_018303265.1). Taxonomy (GTDB): domain Archaea; phylum Nanobdellota; class Nanobdellia; order Woesearchaeales; family GW2011-AR9; genus JAGVYN01. The sequence continues at coordinate 7,785 of JAGVYN010000019.1, read as the reverse complement.
CCAGGCTGACTGCGCAGTTTTGGTAGTAGCCGCGAATGACGGTGTCAATGCGCAAACAATCGAACACTTGAAATTATCCAAGATTTTTGGTGTCGGCCAGCTTCTTATTGCTGTGAACAAAATGGACATTTCCGGTGTTAATTACTCCGAAGCAAGGTATAAAGAAGTTGTTGAAGATGTGAAAAGACATGCCACACAAGCTGGTTGGAACGTCCAGAAAGTGCGCTTTATCCCCATTGCTTCCTTTCCAGGAGAAAACGTTAACAAGAAATCTGATAAAATGGCATGGTGGACAGGCGAAACCTTGCTTGATGCCATTAACAAATTTGAAGCTCCGCAAAAACCAACGGACTTACCGCTTCGTTTGCCAATCCAGGATGTCTATAACATCACCGGTATCGGCGTTGTCCCGGTAGGACGAGTTGAAACAGGTGTGATGAAACTTGGCGATAAAGTAACAATTGTTCCTGGACGGGAAGGCAAGGGTATCAGTGGGGAAGTCAAAACCATTGAGATGCATCATGAGCAAGTCCCGCAAGCAGAACCAGGTGATAATATTGGATTCAACGTGCGCGGTCTAGGAAAGAAAGACATCGCTCGTGGAGATGTTTTAGGTCATTCGGATAAAGTACCTAATGTTACTACTGAATTTACTGCGCAAGTGGTGATCATGAGCCATCCCAGCGTTGTTACCGTGGGCTATACTCCTGTGTTCCACATTCATACTGCGCAAGTAGCCTGTCAATTCGTGGAAATTGTAAAAAAGCTTGATCCACGTACGGGCGCTGAAGTAACAGAAAATAAAGATTTCCTTCGCAATGGTGATGCGGCAATTGTCAAATTACGACCTACGCAGCCTGTGGTCATTGAAAGAAACAAGGAAATTCCCCAGATGAGCAGATTTGCAATCCGTGACTCTGGTGTGACTGTTGGCGCGGGGATGTGTATTGATCTTGTGAAGAAGGAATTATAAAATTGTTTAAATTTTAAAATTACATGGTGAGGGAAATCCGTCACCATGTTTTACACAACAATGGCACAAAAAGCACGCATAAAGTTAGCAAGTACCGATATTGACAAAGTCAATCAAATCTGCAGAGATATAAAAGAAATTGCAGATAAAACCGGTGTACAGTTGCGCGGCCCGATTCCGCTTCCAACCAAGAAACTCAAAGTAACCACACGAAAATCTCCTAGTGGTGAAGGAAAGGCTTCCTGGGAGCGTTACGAAATGCGCATTCATAAGCGGCTGATTGATCTTGGCGCTGATGAGCGAACTTTACGGTTAGTGATGCGTGTGCCAATTCCTGAGGGTCTTAATATTGAGATTGAGATGGTGGATGGTTAAGATCTCGTTCTAAGAACTACTAAATAGTGGCAATTTTAGAAACTTTTATAAATAGATGATTGGCTTATTATTCCATGAGATATTATCACACTATTGAAAATGGAATTGTTCAGGATGCTCTTTTTACCATAACCCAACACCCACTCCCCGAAAGCTATATTGGAGGAGGTTTAAGTTTACAGTTTACTCTTCCCAAAGATCTTCATCGAAAGACATCCGATATTGATTTAACCACATCACGATACACTAACAGCCAGGACTTCCGCGATTATGTTTTACACGCATTTGAAGAACTTATCCACCGTGGATATAAAATAGAATTCACAAAACGCAGAAGTACCCTGGATGCTCATTTAGAACGTGATGAGAATCATCTAATGGTCCAGCTTCCGCGCAGAAATAAACAAAATTTTGATGGAAGAAAGACAATTCTGGAAAGAGAAGTCTCCAATGCCAGAAAAATCCCCTATGGTGAATTAAGTATTTCAGTGATCACCTATGAAGATTTAGTCGCACATAAAATTATCCGATCCTCCTCATTTCTTGAGAGTTATAAGCTGAGAGTTCCTACTGTTACTAATTTAGAACAGATAAAAGAAGAACTTAACATTCTTAAAGAGGATTTTAGAAAAGTGAGTTATGCTTTAGAACCTGATGAGGCTGCTCGAAAGCTAGCTGAGATACGATTAGTTGCTGATGTTTTTGATACCACCGCCATTTTCAAATATTTCGCTGCAGAATTTGATGAAAACTATTTCTATGAAGCATTACATTCATTCAACGGATCTCAAAAACGGTTTCGGACATGGCAAGAATTGATCGAAAAACTAAGACCATAAATCATAATACTACTTACTTAACTACTTCTCTTATGAATTATAATAATAAAACCGCCAGCGCCCGGACTTTCAACAGTCTCCAAGACTTATGAGCGGGAACGCGGGTGACCGCGAATCCTCTTACTAGATCTGGAAGATCTGATTTGAACCGGGAATTCCAAAAGGAATCGGTTAACTCAAATTTAGCATTCTTTTGGTGACTGATAGCACAGGCCATCTTTTTTTTACCAGATCTTGCTAAAATCTGTTCGAGACCGACGCAATGTTCCGCTTTACGCAATTACATAAAGTACCGGATTATGCGACGCTGGCGTGAATGTAATGAACGCCACGTTGCGACCAAAGGGAAGGATATCCCTTTGAGTATGCGACGCTGGCGTGAATGTAATGAACGTGAAAGAAGATGTGTATTGATTCTTTTAAATTACTTTCCTAGAAAAAAATAAAAATAAAAAAAATAAAAAATTATCGTCTTCGCTTTTTTCCCTTCATGGGAGCGGCCATTGCTGCGGAACTCGCACAGTGCATGCATGTCGGCCATACCAATTTTAAGAATCCGGCAATCACCATGAGCACGGCAACAAATGATACCCAGCCGTCAACACCCAGCCAGCGAGGCCAGACAAAAGCGTTTAACAATAACAAAGCGCCCATGACCAGCTTTTTTACACCGTGGCACCGGTGACAAACACCACTATAACATTCCATCTCTATCACCTCAATTTTAGATACTATACTTAGAAGAGAAGATAAAAGGGTTTAAAAAGGTATCGAAAACGAAGGAACTAAAAATCTGCATCATTGTAACAAACTACGGCCGCCGGTAGACAAAGGTACTTTACCCTTTGAAACCGTCAGCCTTATTCATATTCATTTACTACGGCTGCCGGGATTTGAACCCGGGACGCAACCTTGGGAGGGTTGCATGATACCACTTCACCACAACCGTGCTAAAAGTATGAAGAACAATGGAGATACTAATTTAAAGATTACTTCAGAAAAATGGAAACTATCTCTAAACTTATTCTTCATTCTCCGATTCCCGGCGGATGACTTTTACTGCATCCATTTTAACCGTGATGGGAATGGGCACTGCCGATTCAAGCAGTTCCACAACAATTTCTTCTTTCTGCTTGTTAATGCGCATAACTTTGGCATTTTCCCTCTTAAATGGCCCGGAAATAATTTCCACAATATCATTCTTCCGGATATTCATTTCTACTTTTACTTGTTCCAGCATATGTTCAATTTCCTGATAAGGAATCTCGTTTGGAAGAAGACCACGGGCATACGGCACCCCCTGAATAACTTGTTCTGCATCAGCTTTTGATATTGCTTCCACAAAAATATATCCACGCATTCCATGAGGACGGATGACTGTAATAATACCTTCCGGTTTTTTCTGCAATTTAGAAATTAAATAATCTACAACTTGATCTTCCCTATTTGCTGCAGTACGTAGACCAAAAATTTTTGTATCCGCCATTTTTGCTTATTTAATAATCTCTTTAACCATTCATTACCATAACAACTGTTTCATGAGGAAGAGGACAAAACCGATAACGCCAATAATGGCGATACCCAACCCTGTTACCTTTACCAAGCTGGTATATTCCGTTTTATTAGGCTTTTTCGTAATATGAAGTACACGTCGCGTTTCCTTTAAAAACCTTTTGACCTTACTCTGTTTTATTTCCGGCTGCTCTTCCATTTGAGCAAAAACAGCTCGTTGATTTATAAACCTTACTGCCTTTCCTTGCCTCTTATGCCCTTTGAAACCTTGCAGCAAGAATATCAGAAATGTGCCCGCTGTCCATCATTATGCCAAAGCAGAACTCAAGTTGTTTTTGGTTCAGGAAATCCGCTCGCAGAAATTCTTTTCATTGGAGAAGCACCTGGAGCGACAGAAGATAAGCAGGGAATTCCCTTCTGCGGAATGTCTGGAAAAGTCTTGGATGAACTTCTTAGCTCCATTTGTCTTTCCCGAAACGACATTTTTATTACCAATACTATTTTGTGCAGACCACCGGAAAATCGTAATCCCACTAAAGAAGAAGTGGAACATTGCCGAGAACGATTAGATCAATTAATTCAAATCATGAAACCAAAAGTAATTGTTACTATCGGCAACTTTGCAACGGAAAGAATTATTGAAAAGACTGGCATAAAATCCATTCGAGGGAAGATTTTTGAATATAAAAACGAAATAAAAGTAATTCCTGTCATTCACCCTGCAAATTATCTCTATTCAGGAAGGAATCCGGAATTATTTGAACAGATGAAAAACGATTTTAAGACCATTGCCAAGGTTGTAAAAAGTACCACCGCACAAAAGAGAATGTTTGATTTTTAATGAACTTGAGAAGCTAAATTCTTGTAAGAAAATATTTAAAGAAAAGAACGGATTACCTTGTGATGTCTAGAAATACGCTTTATCTGCAGGAAAAATATACCCTTGCTGATCTCATGGGACATCATCAGCGTCATGAAGTAAGTTATGATCTGATGAAAACAATTTTTGAAGAATATTTGCAGGATAGGTTTGAGCTTTCTGACAGAGAAGCCAGAAGAATGTTTGATCCGCTGCGAAACGTTTCCGGAACAACTCGAGCGTATTGCCACGCATTGATTAAATTGGAATCAAAAATTTCTCAGGGATACCAAAATGAATGATGCCTTGAGAGAGAACCTGTATTTCTTTGAGAGCAAAGGATATACTTCTTTTGATCTTTTGAGCGAAGCAGAAAGGACCGAAAAATTCTCAGAATATGCTATACTACTGAAAGAACGATTACAAAGAAAATATATTTGGCTTGATGAAGATATCTTCGCCGATTACGTTAGGGGTGATGACAAAATGAATGATCGACAATATTGTTATAAACTTGTAGAATTTGAACAAAAGATAGAAGAATCATTTCGTAAAATTTTGGCACGCCAAAGTACTTTTTAAAAATAATCCAAAAATATTACCCAAAATATTAAATAGTTTCGGTATTTTAAACAGTTATGGGTCAGGATCAGCCACGATCGCTTGAACATGTTCTTAAATTTGCCAAAGAAAAGACTCTCAGCTGGGGCGAATGCGCCGAACTTCTTGAGATAGAGCTCATGAGACAATATCCCCACATTCAACCGTATGCTCATGTTCTGTTTGATAATTTACGGAGTGAAAGCACAAGCAATCGTAATTATTGTTCATTACTGTACCAGCAAGGCCAAGTATTATCTTTATCAAGACGGCATGATTTTAAATTAGCAATGTCAGCGTCAAATGACAACAAATACAATTAAGCACTGGGGTTGGTGCGAAATCTTTAAAAAACAAGCATCTGTTCTGCTTAGTTCATGAACAAACAAGGAAGTGCTGGTTTAGCTATTGTTGCCGTGCTATTATCATTGGTCATTCTCGGTGTTTTTCTCATCAATATTGCTCAAAGGGAATGCAACAGCAACCGGGATTGTCCTCAAAATGCCTACTGCGGAAGCGATCACGAATGCCATTCCTATCCAGACAAGATTGTTGTGGAAAAGAATAATTTTCTTTCCGCAGCGGTTGTGTTCGGCAGTGCTCTCGTGCTGGCTGCGTACATCTTTAAAACAGGAAAAATTCCATTTAAAAAAGAAAAAATATAATTTTTAGTACTCATTTATTTTGGAATACAGATCCCCAACTTATGGCATACTTCTTTCTGATTTTCCGTTAATTTCTTATAATTCTTTCTCACAAATTCTTCAAACTCTGCATCAATATTTCTCATAAAAACATCACCCCTGTAAGCATAAATCATTTTCCTTTATCTATTTAAAGTTTGTTTACCACTCTTAGAAGTGAAAGATGTTTATTATTTTACGGATACAAATTCCTGTGTTATTATTGCTCAAAAGAAGTAATCAATAATTACCGTCTCTTCTAAAAATCAGTTAATTTTGCTTGTTGTTTTTTCTGTTTCAGTAATCTGCTTTCTTTCAACAAAATATGAAGATCAAACTGAAATCTATTCTGAATTAAATTTATTGCATAGCTTAGCATTTCATCTTCTGATGCAAATATCAAAGGCTTCTCAGCTAAGCTCTTTCTCGTTGCTTCCCTGCATACCCATACTCCCAATGGAATATTATATTCTGATGTTATAAACCGCAGCGCCAACACTGTCCCTTGCCGCTTTAATTCCTTTAATTTCTCCAGCACCGGCAGCCTGCAGGCATAATATCCCCCGGCTGTTTCATCCGCATATGTTTTCCTGCCATTATACTCTTCATAATCGGTAGAATACATATAACCCCTCTTTGACCAAGGATTCACATCACTAGCCAAATAGGTCTCAAATAATTCGTAACTCCATATTTCTGGAAAAAATAAAAGAACGTAATAATTTCCCCAGCCTCCGCCAAAATAACAACTGTACTCGCCAATTGGGAAATCTTTTATTTCAGCAATAAGCTGCTTGCCGATTGTATCATCTACGGCTGTTATACTCCATCTGGTAGGAACAAGTTTCCTGTTCTGTTTCAATCCCAGATTTCCTACCGAAATGAGTTTGGAGAGGGTATTCTCTTCAAAGCCTTTTTTGTACAGCGAGGCGAGAGCCGGTGCTGCTTTCAGATCGGTATCACTTACCATCTTCTCTACTCTGGAATCAACGGTAGTATTTTCCGTCAGCCGTGCTTTCCGCACCATACTCGCTGGGCCAAAAGGAATGATTTCTTTTTCTGTCGTCAGCGATAATGTCGGTGGTTTGGTAAGGCTTACTTCCACGTCTACTGCTTTCTTAGCCATGCCTACTTCCTGCACAATGTCAAAAAATCTTCCATTTCCCTGATGAACGTCTTTAATATTCCACGTCGTTCGAGAATTAACTAACCCATATCGTTTGGTGGCAATCTCTCCGATGGCTGCATTATGTTCCCTCCATATTCGAGGTGAATCGTATTCGCTCATGTCGCCAACAAATTGCGGACTGAGAATACCGATATTCACACAGGGATACCCAAATCTTCCAATAAATGGCGCGGGAGCAGAACCGTAAAAATCCTGTTTAAACTGCTTTTGTACCTGTAATTTAGGAATTTGTTCAATATCTTTAAATTTGACGCGTTGAATCTTCATGGAGTTTTATTCTCATGAGACATTAAATGCGTATAGACCATTGTTGTTTCCAATCTGGAGTGTCCTAACAATTCTTTGACTTCAATTAGGGAATAACCGTTCTCCAAAATATGAGTGGCAAAAGAATGACGCAGCGAATGTGGTGAAATATTCTTAGCAATACCTGCTTTTTTCCGTGCTGTCTCAACTATTTTCCGCACGCTGCTCTCACTGTAATGCTCGTGTTTATAGCCTGAAAACAACCAATCGTTTTCTTGCAAATTGTTATTTTTCATCCACTCCATGATCTCCTGCTTTAAGCAATCAGGGATAAGGAACATGCGATCTTTTCCTCCTTTTCCATTGCGGATCCAGCCATGTCCTGCAATCAGATCGATATCCTTTACTTGAAGCTTGACAACTTCACTCACACGAAACCCAGAGCCATACGTGAACAGGAGGAGAAGTTTATGTTTAGAATTGGTTACTGCATTAAAGAACACGTTCAT
>JAGVYN010000018.1 GCA_018303265.1 Candidatus Woesearchaeota archaeon | reverse complement strand
ATTGCCTAGGTTCCCCGGATGGGACTTCCCCCTTCTCGGCTTGAAGTATAGCAAAATGGTGCTACGTGAATTGACACTACCTACATTTTCTACAGAGCCAAGAATTTCTAAACATTTTTATACTCTCTTGCTTTACTTAAAATATGCAAAAAGAGGTTTTAATAGTACTACTTGTGTCTTTCCTATTGCTTTCTTGTTCTCAAACTCAGCAGCCAATTAAAAATCCCTCTTCTGATGTTACTGTTGGATTTATCGGTTGCTCCAACACCCGGGAGACGGTCGAAGGCTATCATTATCTAGGTGGCACCAAGATGTGGGATTCCCAGCGGCGATATGGTTCAGGTACCATTATAGATTGGTCCAAAGATGTGAATGACAGCAAATATTGGAAGGTGTTTGATGAGATGCTGGCTCAATATCCACACACCAACACGATCTGGTGGGAGCTCTGCATCATGGATGAAGATAGAACCACCAGCTATGAGCATGCCGCTATCATACTTAACGAAGTCAGGAAACGAATCCCCGATGTTGTCATTTACGTCTCTTCACTCGCAGACTACACGGAAGGTATATGTGAAATAACGGGAACTTTTGGATTAGAAAAAGGAAAAGAATTGGCCCAAGAACTGGATGAAAAGAACCAGGACGTCTTTGCCGGCCCCCTGTTGGGTCCTATGGCTCCTGAAGATACCGCAGACGATGGTTGTCATCTCAGTAGTCCTGACGGAAAAAGAAAATTGGGAAATCAAATGCGGTTGTTCTTTGATGCGGAGAGGTTAATGGAGAAGAGTGGAGGAGATGAATGAAGCATATCTAATGAAACCGAATATGTATCTTATTTTTGGATTAATTATAGTTGTCTTTATTAGTGGCTGCACTCAAAAATCATCTGAACAACTAGATGATATAACAAATAATATTTCCGTTGTAGCAGTCGAGCAGTCATCTATTATATCAGAAAATTCAAATACCACGCAAATCCAGAACCCCGAAGTCCAGGGAAGAAGAGATCAAAAACTGGAAGGGCAGTCCAGAAGGCTTCTTGAAATAGGCATAGATTGCACTCATGAAAATACCTATGGGACCAGAAACAGCCTCGCTATTGACAAAAAAAATCTAAATATACTGTACATAGGAGTAGAAGGTAGGGGAATTTACAAGTCAATAGACCAGGGCAAAACCTGGAAAAAGAGTATCAAGGGATTGGTAGCATACCCAGATATGAACAATAAAGTGGAAATGTGCTTTCCTGATATAGCGGCAATATATATTGATTCTGAAGACAACCAAAAGCTTCTTATGGTCACTTCAGATATTACCAGCGCCTATATCGATTGGCCATATGGAGAAACCGGAGGGATTTGGGAGAGCCTTGACGGGGGAGAATCATGGAGGCAGATGATTAAAGGAAATATAAATGTTGCCGGTTCTGGAAATCTTGCAATAGATCCAAAAAATAATAAGATAATGTATTACCCCGTAAATCCTGACATTCCTACATTTGAGGAAGCCCCAATAAAAGAAAGCCTTAACAAAAAAGGCAGCGTCTACAAAACAACTGACGGAGGGATTTCTTGGGAGGAACTTAAAATGCCTATGTTACCTAGCTTACAGGCGGTCGTCATCGCAATTGATCCTGAAAATTCCAATCATCTATTATTTTTCACGCAATCTCATGACCATATTTATGGGGAAAGCTCTATTACAGAAGTATTTTTGCATCAGCAACATGGAATTCTCGAGTCTTTTGATGGCGGAAAGACCTGGGTGGCAATAGGTGATACTCTTCCTGATCCATACAGGACATTATTTGATGGTGATGTTTCAAAAAATAATTTCAAGCACATAATCGTAAGACCATTTTTATTCGGCGACGAATTCCCTCCTGAAACAACACAACAGAAAAGCTTCTTCTCAACTGATGGAGGGAAAAAATTTGAACAAACCTCCGCATTCATTTGGACAGGACGTTATGATCCGCATGATACAGAAGGAAAACATCTTCTCGGATATGCTCCCTGGCAGGGCTGGGTTGTTGAAAGTAAAGATGCAGGAAAAACTTGGGGATCAATAAGTAGCCCGGAAGAAGTATCAAGCTATAAAGTAAAGATAAGTAACTTTGTCTGGGATCCCATTAATCCGAATTTGGTATACATGAGCGGAGATTATGCAAATATCTGGCAGTCCTTTGATGGTGGAAAGACTTGGATAAATATTCTTAATATGGAGAAGCTTCCCAAATAAATGCATTTGGACTCACATCTATTCAGCGAATTTATCGTACTCCTTTTGCCCAATAGTGGTCTTCGGCGTCTACTTCGAGCATGAGATACCTTTTTAAGCTCTGCAAGAATCACTTTAATAATGAAAAAAGAGGTAATCCTATTTATAGCAGTACTGTTTCTTATTGCTGCCTGCCAGCCACAAAATATTCCAACTCCACTCTCTGAACCATCAAACTATGATGGAAATGTTACCAAAATCAATACTCAAACTCCCACTAACCAAACACCAGAAGAAGGAAAAAAATATCAACCACCCCCTGAATCAGATGAGAATCTTGTAGAAGAACATGAAGAAGAGGAGAGTTATGCTGAGTACAACTATTTTGAGGATGTAGCGCACTTGCCATCGTGTGGAAATACAAAAGAATTCTTTACGGCCCTGCCACTGGCAGTTGCAGATTTTACCACCATTGATCCACTGGGCCTTCTGTCACCAACAGCGCACGTTTTTCCGGCTCCTCATTTATATTTCAGGATAAAAAGAGAGGGCAGTGCCTCTGACGCTCCCGTGACCAAAGTTCCTTTATACGCGCCGGGAGAGGTGACGATCACTCGGATAAATCTGATACAGGCTACTAACAGGCCCGAATTTGCCGACGATGCGGCCGTCCATTTTTCACCTTGTTCAGAATTTAAGGCGTATTTTGACCACGTCGTTGATTTGGCACCGAAACTGCGGCAGGCATACGATTCGGCTTCCGTTGATCGATGCGATGAATATACTCTTACATATAAAAGCGGGCCGGTCAACTGGAAAAAATGTGACAAAAAAGTAAATCTTAAAGTTTCCACAGGAGAATTGATCGGGTATGCCGGTGGGGGGCAAGCACAAGCAGTATTGGATCTTGCGGCCTTTGATTCCAGAATTCAACCAAACCAGTATGCGAGTCCTGAAAGATTATTTAGAACCGAACTCATCTATAATGTATGCCCGCTGGATTATTTCTCACCAAGCGTATCCAGTATCTACCGGTCCAGGCTCGGAGGATATGGGTTTAGCCAGTCCAGCAACGCCATCATCACCTCTCCGACGTGTGGAAAAGTGATTCAGGATATTTCTGGCACAGCGAAAGGCAATTGGTTTGCTCCTGGCATAGATACGACCAGGTTTGGCCATGAACCGCCCCATCTCGCTTTGGTGCAAGGACATATTGATCAGGAGGTGCAAGCTTTTTCTAACGGCGATTCAACTAAAAACAGCGGGCTTGATTTTGGACTATATTACTTCACACCCCAAGATTCAGGTTTAGTCAATAGAGATTTTTCTCAGGTTAAACCAGATGGAAACGTGTACTGTTATAACACCAAAAATAATTACAACAAAGACCAGCCGACCACAATACTTATTCAGCTGGCAGATTTAGAAACATTAAAAATCGAGGGAAAAGAAGCCACGAGCTGCGGCAGTGGATCCTGGTCATTTAATACGCCGACGGAGTTTGAGAGGTGAAATATGAAAAAAATTATTTTTGTTTTTGTTTTAATGTTAGTGCTAGGATGCTCCACACCGTCACCTCTTGATACAGCACTTTCCGAACCATCATCAGATTCTGTATCCAAAAGTGCGGAAGATGATCTCATCTTTATCATTGCCAATCCACTTGACCTTTCCCAGATCCAGCGAATATCTGTCTTTCGAAGCTGTGTCGGGCATGATTACAGTGGCTTGAATAGTGCAGGAGAAAAAGAAACTCTCCGTTCGATGAAACATTATCTGGAGCCGCTTCCTTCTTTGATTGGCACGAATCAAATTAAGATTTTTGCTCCCTTTGATGGAAAAGTGGTTGAAATTCTTGATGGACTGCCGGGACAAGCGATTTATATTTCTGCCATGGCCGCCCCCAGCTGGAAATTTATTTTCTTCCATGTCGTTCCTGCGGCAGGGATTGAAGAAGGGACTGTGGTTCAAGCAGGAGAACTGGTAGGAGCAGTTTCAGAGGGTATACACGAAAATTTTGACTTTGGACTCAAAGAGTTCGGCTGGAAGGGCCAGGTTTTTGATTCGCCATTGCTGCATATGAAAGAGACAGTGCTGCAAGAGTATGTTGATAACGGCATTACGCTGGGAAATAGTATTTTTTCCAAAGAAGCAAGAGATGCTGCTCCTTGTCCGGTAGAAGGAAGCAGGAATGGAGATGCGCTCTTTACTGGATATAGAGATGAAGATTTTGTGACACTTCGCTCAGATTTGACTCAGGAAGTGGAAAAAGATGCCACTGAACCAGCCGCAAATTCAGCACCATTAAAATCTGTGTCTCCTCCTGATGACAATAATCGCGCTTTATTTCCCGGAGGCACGGTACTTCACCGGCAGGATGGGGTCACCTTTGAGCATTATTTTCCCAATACTGGCTCGCTGAAAAGCGATGAATCGGAAATTCTGATCTATAATGAAAGAAATATTGCCGTGCAGGTAGTTTCCAGTGACATGAAATTTATTCTCGGCGGGAAAACATATGAGCAGTATTCGGGGACGTGGGAGAAATTTCCCAGCAAGCAGAGTTGGGAGAGAATGGAGCAGGTGAATATTAAACCGCTATACTATCAAGGGCAGCCGCTTATTCTCGAGCCGGGGCAGAAAGGAAAATTGCATTGGCATTATCAGTTTGGAGGAGATATTTCTGGAAAAGAGCAGGCGGTGGAGATTAATGTGGCATATAAGATAGGATCACAGAGTTATACGTTGGAAAGAAGAGTGGTAAGAGAGGAGAATAATGGAAATAGTGGTGGTGGGGAAATAGAACATACTGAGTAAAGGGACCTAAACTTTTTTAAAACATCTTCGTTTTTTACAGGTATGCAATTTGCCACCATTTCATTTTACAGATATACACCTATTGATACACCAGAAAAACTGCGGGAATACTTCAAAGCTCTATGTGAAAGCCTGAGTGTAACCGGTAGAATTCTCATTGCCACTGAAGGCATTAACGCGGCAGTGTCTGGCAGGAAGGAAAATATCACAAAATTCAAACAGTGCATCACCAAGCACCCTCTTTTTGGCGATCTCACCTTTCGAGAGCAAGATGCAGATACACGTGCTCACCATAAATTGATCGTGAGAGTTAGGAAAGAAATTGTCCATTTTGGCACCACCGTCGATGTAACCCAAACCGGAATTCATCTCTCTCCTCGGCAATTGCAGCAGTGGCATGAACAGAAAGAAGATTTTGTGATGGTAGATGCCAGAAATGAGTATGAATATGAAGTTGGCAGATTCAAAAATGCGAAGAAACTGCCGATTAAAAATTTTCGGGAATTTGCCGATGTTGCACCGACGGAATTAGCAGAGTATAAAAATAAAAAGATTGTTCTGTATTGCACCGGCGGGGTAAGATGCGAGAAAGCATCTGCCTATTTGAAAGAACAAGGGTTTACGCAGGTCTATCAGGTAGAAGGTGGCATCATCAATTATGTCAACCAGTTTTCTGATTATTGGGAAGGGGGTTTATTTGTCTTTGATGACCGTTTAGTTTCTGAAGTTGGTGATCCAGTTACAACATGTGTTCATTGCGGGGTTGATTGTGAGCACTATCTGAACTGCCATAATCTTGACTGCGACAGATTGTTTGCTTGTTGTTCGGATTGTCAGGAAAAGTATCATAAAAATTGCAGCGAAGAATGTGCAGGTTCTCATCGTCAAAGGAAGGAACTCAAAAATGAACACAAAAAAGAAATCATTGGCGTTGTGGAGAATTATTATGGTAAAATCGGGGTTGCATTGGTAAAAGTAGAAAAAGAAAAAATTCACAAAAATTCAGTCATCTCTGTTATGGGAAAGACAACCCATTTCACACAAGAAATTGCTGAGTTATATAATGAAGAAGGAAATGTTGTTGATTCCGGTGCCGCAGGCGAATGCGTTACCTTTCCTGTGAGCCAGAAAGTGAGGAAAAATGATCGGGTTATGCTTGGTTAAATACTCTTTTACTTCTTAAACATTCAACCATGTTTCCATTCTTACATTCACATTTTTCTAACGGTTTACTGTATTTTGGGCAGTTCTTAGCCCCGCATTTTCCCGGTTTGTCTGAAAGCCCCTGACATCCGCCTGTGCAAATGTAATGCGTCATTCTGTTTCACCTCATGCCCAGAGAGTCAGGATGACGCCCATCACCACAAGAGACACGAAATAATGCGCTGCATTAAGAAGATACAACTTCCATGGTTTTCCCTCCCACAGCACTGAACCAAGTAAAACCGTGGCGATGAATCCTAACCATACCCAGAACCCTGCTTGCACTCCTTCAAAGACCGTTGCTGCCTGCGCATATTGGACAGTATGAGCAAGTACATAGGCCATCACCAGCACAGCAACAAAATTAAGAGCATAACTTGTTTTTGCCTTTTTTTTCATCTCCGGCATTTTCTTGGGATCAATGTTAGATAATTTCATCCATTGTTTGCCGAACAATACTGGGGAATACCATAACGCTCCCAGAACCATGCTCACAATTGCCGCTACCAAAACTGCAACATAATTTACCGTAATTTGTGGAATCATAATCTCACCTCTTTTTTCTGGAAAAGATAATGTGATATTTAATTGTTGCGAGAAAAAAATCAATCTTAGCAAACCTTATAAACCATTATTAAATCCCCTCTCTTCCACATGAAAGGAAATGATTGGATAGTTGCCAAAAAATCTTCTATCGAGGGGTTTGGTGTCTTTGCCAGGAAGGATATTCCTCAAGGAACAAAAATTATCGAATACACGGGAAGAAGAATAACCAAGAAGCAGGCAGATAACCTCAAAGATGCGCGTTATGTGTTTGAACTTAACAAACGATATGACCTTGATGGGAATGTGTTTTCTAATACCGCTGGTTTGATTAATCATTCGTGTGATCCGAATTGCGAAACGGAAAACATTCACGGCCATATTTGGATCATTTCCTTGCATGACATTAAAAAAGGAGAAGAAGTTTCTTATAATTATGGGTATAATTTGGCAGATTACAAGGATTGGCCCTGTAAATGCGGTTCTCAAAAATGTGTTGGTTACATCGTCGCGGAAGAACAGTGGTTGAAATTGAAGAAAAAGTTAGAGAATAAGAAAGGTTGTTGTGAAATGAAGGGTTAGCATCAATGTACGAGCGTTGCTTAGGTTATACAGTGGCTGCGGAAGGGGTGGCTCCATACGGGAAGGTACCGCATTCCTGTAACCACATCCAAAAAGCGAGTCGATGCTAACCCCTGAAAGAGTTTCGCAACAACCTCAGAAAAAGAAATAAGTTTTTATTGTTGATTTAAAAAAGAGTTCTTGATGATTATCGATGAATTACAGGAATTGGAACAAGAAAGTATTTTGCGCGGTATTCCGATTGTTGGAAGAGAGAAAGGCTTCTGGCTGCTTCAAAAAATTCAGGAAATAAAACCTCAAAAGATATTGGAACTTGGAACGGCGAATGGATATAGCGGCATTATTCTGGGAAGTCAAAAAGGAGAACTGACAACAATTGAAATTAATGAAAAAATCGCCGCAGAGGCAAAAGAAAATTTCCGCGGGTTTGGCATCAATGCTCATGTTATTGTTGGTGATGGCGTTGTTGAAGTGCAAAAATTAGCAGAAAAAAAGAAAGAGTTCTTTGATCTTATCTTTATTGATTTTGCCAAACGAAAATATCTCACTGTATTAGAAGACTGTATTACGCTGGTAAAGAGAAATGGCTTCATTATTGCTGACAATATTACCATGGAAGGATGCCAGGATTTCAAAGAAGCCGTTCTTACACATCCAAAACTGAAAACAGAAATAATCAATATTAAAGATGGGTTGAGCTGTAGTGAAAAAATGTCTTCTTTGCCTTGAAAGACCAAAATCCAAACGTTTATATAGGGCCTCCTGCCGCCGATGGCGGCTATGAAAACGAAAATGGTCTCCTATTTCAAAGAGAACTTTCTGTTTGATCTTAAAGCGGGGTTTATCACTGCTGTTGTGGCTTTGCCATTAGCTATTGCCTTTGCTATTGCATCTGGTGTCCCTCCAATTATGGGATTGTATACAGCGGTGATCGCTGGTATCCTTGGTTCGGGCCTGGGTGGTTCGAAGTTTTCTATAACTGGACCAACAGGGGCAATGACCGTGATTATCCTTTCTACTGTTAACCGGTTTGGGATGGAAGGATTGCTGCTGGCTGGGTTTTTAGCAGGCTTGTTTCAGATTGGTTTTGGTCTTATCAAATTGGGAAAATTAGTAAAGTTTATCCCGTTTCCTATCATCTCTGGTTTTACTGCAGGCATCGGTGCCATAATCTTTATCGGCCAGATTCCTAACGCCCTTGGGTTGGTCATCGCACCACAAGAACATATATGGGAGACATTGCGGGAAATTATCTTTCATTTTAAAGACTTGAATTTTATCGCCAGCGGCATCACCCTATCGACAATCCTTTTGCTCTTGTTTCTGCCGAAAATTTTTTCTCGAGTTCGCTATCTGCAAGCTGTTCCTCCCTCTATGCTGGCATTGACTATCTTCACTATGGCTGTTTTCTTTTTTTCTTTGTCTACCCCTGTAGTCGGGGAGATTCCAAGCGGCTTACCTCATTTCAATCTTATTAATTTAAATTGGGATTTAGTTCACGCAGTCCTTCCGGCTGCGTTCACGATCGCGTTATTAGGCGTCATTGAAGCTTTGCTTTGCGCGGTGGTCTGTGATGGCATGAGCAATACGAAACATAAGAGTGATAAAGAGTTAATTTCCCAAGGTGTGAGTAACGCTATCCTCCCCTTCTTTTCGGGCATCCCCTGTACGGCTGCTGTTGCAAGAAGTGCTGTCAATATTCGGGAAGGAGCAAAAACGCGTTTTGCTGGCATCATTCATGGTCTCTTCCTGCTTTTGATCCTGCTCTTCTTTGGTCCGATAGCCTACTTTATACCTAAAGCGTTCCTGGCGGGCATTCTGATTGTCGTCTCCAGCAAGATGATCAACATTCAAGAATTTAGAACAATCATAAAACTAAGTCACTATGACACAGCTGTGTTGTTCATTACGTTTGGCATGACCGTCTTGACAGACCTGGTGTTGGCTGTCCAGATCGGCATGGTTCTTGCTATTTTTTTGATCTTTATCCGTTTGACTAACGCTTTTAACATCAGCTATATGGAAGAATATCCGGTTCAAAATGGCCTTAATTCTGTGATTTACAGAAATCCTAAACTAAAGGATATCGTGAGTCTCTATTCCATCCATGGCCCTTTCTTCTTTGGAGCGATGAACGTTTTTGACCACAAATTGAATGAGCATATTCAAATTAGCAAGCCGATTATTATCTTACGGATGAAGCATGTCTCTTTTATCGACAGCACTGCTCTGACCAGGCTGAACAGCTTCCTTCACGAGCGGCAGAAACATAATGGCATTGTCTTTATTGCCGACTTGCAGCCGCAAGTTAAAGAAACTCTACTGCGAGACAAGGAGTTCATGAAGTTAATACGAAATACAGCGCTTCCCGGTCAGCCAGGTATCTTTGAGAAGACGAAAGATGCTCTGAAATTTGTTGAGGATCATTTTACTACAAAAAAAAATTAAATATAATATAAACATAATAATATGTTGTACTTTCTTAGGCTTTGTATTTATGGTTTATACCTTTCCATCGTTCTAGGGAAGGGAATGGCATCTTTGATGTTGTCCAGTCCGCAAACCCATTTAACAACCCGTTCCACGCCCATGCCAAAACCGCCATGGGGAACGCTTCCATACCGTCGCGTGTCAAGATAAAATTCATATTGTGAAGGGTCTTCTCCCTGTTCTTGAAGTCGTTTCTTAATTTCTTCCAAGTCATGTTCCCGCTGGCTGCCGCCGATAATTTCACCGTGCCCTTCCGGCGCAAGGAAATCACACCCTTCCACGACATCCGGATTCGTTGGATCTTCCATCATGTAGAACGCTTTGACTTTTTTGGGATAATGGGTGACAATCACCGGAACGTCGTATAGTTTTGTTAAGTTCTCTTCTTCAATGGTTCGTAAGTCTTTGCCCCACTCCACTTTCATCTTGCATTTCTCTTTGAGAATCTTGAGCGCTTCCGTGTACGTCATGCGCATGAAAGGTTTTTTGATTGTCGGTTCGAGTTTTTTAAGATCCCGTTGTAATAAAGCCAGTTCTGGTTTATTCTCTTGCAGAACTTTTGTGACGATATGTTTCAGGAGCTTCTCTCCATGATTCATAATATCAGCGAACTGATTCCAGGAAATTTCCATCTCTGCATGCCAGTACTCAGTTAAATGCCGGCTCGTTTTACTTTTTTCTGCCCTGAAACTTGGCGCAACTGTGTAAATATTCTCCAATGAGAACACGGCTGGTTCTGCATACAATTGCCACGTCTGCGCAAGAAAAACATCTTTCTTCCCAAAATAATCAACATGAAACAATTCTGCTCCCCCTTCCGCCTGCACGGCTTGGAAGATGGGAGAAGTATATTCATAAAACCCATTATTGCGGAAATATTCATGAATGGCGCCAAAAACAGTGCTTCTCACTTTAAGGATAGCCATCATCCTCGTGCTGCGCAGCCATAAATGGCGGTTATCAGCAAGAAACTCAACAGATTGATCTTTTCCTATGGGAAAATTCTCACTAGGCCCGACAATTTCATACCCTGTAACATGAATTTCATATCCCGTTGGCGCACGATCGTCTTTTTTGATGTCGCCGGTAATCCTCATTGATGTTTCGACTTGGATGTGGTCTATTTCTTCCCACTTTTTGTCAAAATCTTTTCGTTCGAGAACACATTGGATAGTAGTTGTAGAATCACGAAGAATGATAAATTTTAATTTATTTGAGCCGCGTTCACGATGCACCCAGCCATGGACAGAAACAGTGCCTTTGCCTTTGTTCATAGCTTCTTGGATGGAAATGGATGTTTGGTTCATGATGAGACATAAAAAGGCGGGTTATAAAAATCTTTCCGCTTTCTAAAACGAAAACCCTTTCATTCTGGCTTTTTGGCGTGATCGTTCAACGTATAAAGGTAAAGGCATTTCCAATTCGAGACCCATTGATTGCAAATGGTTCTTTCTCTTTTTTGAAGTATAAAGAGGATCGTGATACACCTCAAAATGGGAAGGCGCCCATCTGGCAACTTTGCAAATGGTTGTCGTATGAGCAAGTGTGCCAATTCCTCTCCTTTCATACTCATCAAGATTATCTACACTGTATAAAGGATAGAATCTTGCCCATTCTACTCTATCAGATAATTCATTTATTTGCAGTCTTGCATAGCCAATTTTTGTTCCTTCAAGAAAAAACCTTGCGTCAATGAATTGCTGCCGTCCGGGGTACGCAAGATACCCGAACTCTGCTCTAAAGATCTTTTGCAATTCTTGCGGAGAAAGGGGATGATCTTTGCTGGTGGTAGTTAGGTCTTTCATTTTTTTCTCTTTCGTGTTCCCCATTTGCTTATAAATGTTGCTCAGAAAAGTTATTAAAGAATTAATCTGATTTAGAGCCTAAGGACCCGTGGCCCAGTCTGGATACAGGCACGAAGACAGATTCGTCTGGAAAGGCAAATAGGGCACAAGCCTCCTACTCCTGTGACGAGCTCCTGAGTAATCCCTCTATGGGATAAAGAGAGTAGGCTGAGGGGAAGATAGCTTGGGGTCGGGAGTTCAAATCTCCCCGGGTCCGTTTTACTTTAGCGAAGCATTTCCTCTGACTTTTTTGTCTCACTTCTAACAAAACAATTAAATTTCCGCAAAAGAGAGTACTCCTGTAATGTATCAAATGTCGCAGAGTTATGTACCTCAAAGTTCTGGTAGGTTAGAATATATTGCACAAAATGCTTCCAGGGGAAAAATTCATTATTCTGCCGCATCTGATGTTGGATATGGTTCTTTTATTCCTTTTTTTTCAAATACAAGTCAAACAATACACACCAGTTCGACACCCCCTCATTTTCAATATAATCTACATTCAAAAACGTATTCTCTGCATCAACAAAATTACATTTCTTTCACACCGCAAGCAGAATATCATTTTATTCCCGATCATTTCTTGAAGCCGGGAAAAGGAGGAAAGTTTGTTGGTCATGCAAGGGAAGTTCAAGAATTTGTTGAAGAAACATTCCAGCACATGTTCAATCAGTCTTTTCCAGATGATATTAAAATTAGTGTTGTAGATGAGAAACAATTCCGCCAGCTTGCTCCATCACCAAGTACCATCGGCTTATCTCTTAATAGATCTGAACAAGGATTATTGTCGGAAGTATTTGTGTTAAATGATACGTTGGGAAGAGTATTGTTAACACTTGGGCATGAACTCGGTCATGTCCTGACGCCAACATTGGAAAATAAACATACTGAGGAAGCAAAGGCGTTTGCCTTTTCGTTAGCGTGGATGGAAACAATTAAAGAACATGATATTGCGGGCTTGGGTGAGGCCGTTGTTTCAGAAAATCCCGCACAGAATGGGCTGCATGATGTTGCATTTCAATTTGTGCAGAAGTTGGTAAGGCAAGGGAAGAACGTGTGGGAAGTGTATCAGGAAATTGTCAGTGGAGTTTCTTCTCTTTTTACAACATGCGATTCTACAAATTAAAAATTTATAAATAGCTTCATATTTTAGCCTATAATATCGAAGGGATGCAAGAGTGACACTTCAATTATCTGGACTGAGTGAAAGATTGCCAGAACCGCGTCAGGAATTTTATGGCCAACCCAGATTAAAAATGCCTCTCTTAGTGAGTGGAAAAGATAAAAAAGGCAAGGTTGTTGACGTTCCTCGTGAGCCAGCTTCATTTGCGTATGTTCTTGAGAGAAGAATGACCGCACCAGAGGAGGTACGGCCAACTTGGCAAGAGGTATATTTTTTTACAGGTGATGGATCTACTGCAGGTACAGATGGAGACCATCTCCTTGTTCTTGATGCTCAATATCTACGAAAACTTACCCCAGAGAGTGAATTGTATGAGGGTGCGCTTGTTCTTCCTCCGGGATCTTGGCATGAGTTAAAAGGAAGGAAAGAAAAGGTTTTACATTTGACTGCAGAAGAAGTGCGGGGAGCACATGGTCAAGGATATGTTAAAAAGGAAAAAGTCTGGACTCCTGCTAATAGAGTAGTTGGTAAAATATGGGAAGGAACGGATAATTTTCCTGGTCTTGCCAGAGGAAGAATAGATGTAAGAGAATATGCCCAATTAGTAAGCGAAAGTTCTCCTTCAAGTAGTAGTTTATTAACTGTTTATTTTAACCAAACGACAAAGGAGGGCAAACCAACAATGCGGTCTTTTGTTGCCGAAAGCTTTGGTCTCCTTTCCGTTGCTCTTGGCAGCAACTCCCTCGCTTACGCTGATGGTCGTCTTGTTGGGTTGGCACCGGAAATGTACATTGCGAACCAGAAAGTACTGGAAGCACGAGTGCAGTCTGCTTTTGATGAGGAGAAAACAATTTTTAAAATAAGGATATAACTCCATCGTATATAAATTTTAAACTGAGGAGTGCAATTACGCCAAGCACAAATTTTCTAAAAGACTTTTGTGGGATCTTGTTAACTATCTTTTTACCAACATAGGAGCCGGCAATGGCGATCCCGAAAAGAAGTGGGAGATACCAGTAGAATTGCTGTTTGAGGAATCCGCTTCCAAAATAAATTGGAATTCTCGTTATATCAACTGCAATGGCAATAGCTGCTGCCGTGGCAATGTACACTTCTTTTTTTAAATTGAAAGCGGTAAGAAATGCCCCTCTCAATGCGCCACCAGTGCCAATTAAGCCGGCTAAAAAGCCTGATATACCGCCGCCGACAACTGCATTCCTAGGTGAAGATTTGAATCTGAAATCTGGTTTCGCCAGTGACAAGATCGAGAAAAGAAGCAAGAAAATGCCTAATACTAATTTTAATATTTCTTGGGAAGTATAGTTTACAAGGAGGGCACCAAGTATCGTTAGAATTACACTGGGCACGCCAAAAACCAAAAGTAATTTTTTATTAAGCCCGTGTCTGAAGAAGGTTATCCTGCCAAGGTTGCCAAATATATGCAAAAAAGCAACAAGTATCAAAGCCGTCTTGAAATCAACAAAAAACAATGCGAGGGGCAGAAAAATGGTAGAAGAACCAAATCCGGCCATGGTGCCAACAACTTCGGCGATGAAAGCGGCAATGAAAAATAATAACTCTATCATGCAAGAGGTAATTGAAATAGTATATAAAAGTGTTTTGTTTTATTCTGAAAATAATCTTTCTGCATTTTTATATGCAAATTTTTCTTGAACTGCCTGGTCCAGTTTACCAATGAAGGCGCGTGTATAATTGTTGAGTGTTAAAGCAACATCAGGATCTTTATCCCATGTTGCTGAAACGCCTCGATCGGTTCCCCAGATAACCTGATTAGGATGGCGTTCAATAAATCCTTTCCACAACGAAAGATCTTTCTCCAGTAAAATATCGTAATCAGCGAAGTTGGCTAAGAAGTTTTCTTTGCTCCTGCCAGGTTCCAGGAGCCAATCGCCGCCGTACAATTCGTCTACTCCGTAGTAAATATTAGGGTTGTTGTTAAGCAGCTCTTCTATGTCTGAGAGAATTTTTTCATCATGCGATATGCCTACCTGATTCTCGCTAATAACGTACATATTACCCCCGTGAAAAACAAATCTAATATCTCTATTTGCGCTTGCTGCGCGTTCGAGAGGTTCTTTGTGTCCGAAACCGGGATGGAAGTATACAACTAAATTATGCTTGCGGATGATAGGAAAGATTTCTGTGAATCTTGGTGAGTCAGGCGGAAGATCTGCGACATTGTCATGGGAATACAGCCCTATCTCCCCATATCCCTGGAAGAGTCTTGGCTCAACCTGCAACATTTCTTCAAGTTCTTCTGCGATAACTGTGGGGTTTCCATCATGAGCTGGTGTGTTTATGAATGGGATGAAACGGTTCGGATATTTTTCCATGATCATTGTAACAACATCTACTGACTCTTGTACAATTGGTTCCCATACTGGAAAAAATCCCCATGCTTGTTTTGTTCCTTCAACATTCATCATGCAGATCCATTCATTGATGCTTTTCTTTATTCCTAGGTTCTCTCCAGCATAATCCTCGTCAGGATGACCTGGTTCACCATCCGGCAGACTTTGGAGATGAATATGGGTGTCAATCATCTTGCCTTTATAGTAGCCTTCCGGAAGGCTGTTTGGATCGCGAGGCGCTGGACAATCGATATCGGCAAATGCTTTGGAAAAAACTCGTTCCCAATGGCGTTCTGCAATAGTTTTGTCTTTGTTTTCTAAATCTTTCTTATCATTTAATGAATCACTTTCTCTTTGAAATGTGCTATCTACACTGAAATTTAGACTTTCAAAAAATTCTTTCAGTTGTCTTCCTGTCTTCATTGCACTTTCAACATGAGGATGGCATCTACTTTCATCTTCTTTATCAATATCGCTAGGAAATAATGGGCCTATTATAGGGCCGGTAATTACATCTTCATTTTTGTTATCAAGCTCTTCAACAAGTTCTTTTGCTTGTTGAATTCCTTCTGTCCCCGTAATTTCACAGATGTGTTCTGGGAAATCTGGAAGGGCAGAGACGTAGATAGTAACACCGGGAATTCGTTGTCGGAGTGCGGCAAGTACATAACTTGCATCATCATAAGTCATGCCTGCTTCTTCTTTCCGAATGCACAACTGCCACCAGATGCTCTTGGTGTTGGGATTTTGTTGTAAATAGTTGTCAAAAACTTTCCACAGTTCTTCATACTTTTTTTCACTTGTCTTTGCCCAGTTGACAACTGCGCCTCCATCGTATTCATGAATGTTACGTTCTTTAACTTCCCATAACTGTTGGCCGTCGACGAACTGGTAGCCCTGCAAGGTCTGTCGTGTGTTTGAGCAGCCGATGAATCCAATAGAAGAAGTTCTCGATGGCTGCGCATCTTCAAGAGGGGGTTGTTTTGCAGCAGTACAGCCCGAAAACAGTATTAGGACACAAATTAAAATGAGGGCAGCTACAGTTATCGCTCTTTTTTTCATTTAGTGAGGATGGTTGTACTGACTATATTAATGTTTCTTAGGGTATGTTTTGTAGATAATCTGAAAAAACCAGATTAACATCAACATCAATGATAATAGTGGCCATTCGTACATTGTCGGCCGACTCTTTTTTAACTGAATATTTGTGATTAAATTTAAACTTTATAAAAGTAATTATTTCTCGATTATAAAAAGAATATAAATAACAGAACGTATAATATGGGGACTAGGGTAAACATTGTAAACTCCGTTGATTTATGGAGTTTTTTCACAAGTTCCTCTTTCTTTTGTTCATGGAGTTCTAATAAGAATACATTGAATATAAATGTAAGGAGGATAATAAAGTATGTCAACACCATGAATTTATCAATAAACGTGAGATATCCAACAGGCGGAATTTGGTTTGCGAGAGAGACATGAAACATAACAGATGCTACTAGTGCTGAACCAACCATCGCCAATCTGGTTGTGATCTTGTCGGGATCGAGAACAAAACTTGAGAGCATGATTAAGATGATGAATATTATTGGGAGAAATGTCTTAAAAATAGCATTAATAACTATTCTTGATATGGGGATCTCAAACACGTACTGGGAATAAATTTCATTGTAAAGCTTATAATTGTGTTCTCTCTGGTATGCAGTCCAATCATCAATATTCCATCCGATAAATGTTATTGACGGATCAATTCCACTTTCTTCCAGATTGGGGATGTATCTCAGCTGGTCTATCGTATTCTTCTTATCCTCGATTATAATTTCTAACTTTTGTTTGTCAAAGGGAAATTTCTTTAAATCAATAGGGCTTACGACATTAGCCTGAATTCGATAAAACTTTTCATTAGGCTTATCAATCATTTTTTCAAAACTTGATGCCCTCCCATTCATAAACTCAAAATCTTGCATCGGGCAAACTCTCTCGCATTTGAGAGAGAAATAGAAGTCAGCGGTAAAAGAGCCGGTTGCGATATCAAATTTCCCCAAATTAAGCAAGTATAAACCAACATTAATCTCTTTGTCAGGAGAAAGGGACGATATATCTGTCTGAGCAGAAACGGCAGTAACACTTAGTACTAAAAGGGAAAGAAACATCATTGCAAAAAAAAACTGAGGTGAATATTTTGCCATTGTCGCACTGCTCTCTGTCTTTCATTTTTAAATTTTGTGTGGTTTTCACTAAAGCCGTGCGATGGAGCAAAGTGAAGTCCAAGAAATATTTTTATCTCTCATATATTTCTGCCTTGCTTGTAAATCCGTTCACTTGCAACGCAGTTTTGCGAGGAAAAGCTTCAAACTTAATTTTCCGGTCTGAAATCATCTGCACAAGTACAACTCCTTCCACAAAATCATAACTTTTTGTTTTCAATCCTTTTACTGCCGACCTTCTATCCCAAGACGTTCCATCAGACGTAATGTACTCATAGCCTACAAGTTCATATTTAATCATTCCATCCTCAACGCTGATCATGGCCGGGTCGGGAGCATTGCCCTTCACTGCGAATTGTCTTGAGTCCCCATCATAATTACCTATTGAGAAAACAATCTGCGTGGGATCGTATGCATCATAGACGATGGAAAGATGTCCCAACCAATATCGTTCTAGACTCGTGCTCTCGCCAGCATATCCATCTGTTCCTTCTAAAAACCAATTTCCTACCAATTTTCCGTCGATGTCATAGTCTATCTTGCCGGCGAGAGGCTCAACTGTTCTTAGACTTTTTTCAATAATTTTGCTTCGTACAGGCTCGTTAAAATAGTCATACGTATTTGGAATGTGTATTTTCCATGATTCTGCTTTATAATGTTCTGGTACGATAAATCCTGGCAAAACGATCTCAGTGTCAACAAGATTATAATCAACATTGGTTTTATAATAGCCTAGGAGTTCTCCTGCTTCTACAGGAATGTTACCAGAATTAGTATTCATTCCTTCAGGGGCATACTTTTGGAGTCTCTCCGTCAACAGGCCAACATGAATATAAATGCTGGAGATGGTGCAGGTATGCTCTATAATGATCCTATAATCCTCGCCTTCTTTGGCGCCGGGCATATGCTGGATGCTCGTGATATGCCCTTTCCCAGGAGAGTAAATTTCAATATCAAATTTCTTATTCTCAAAGTTTTGAAAATAGTGATGGTCAATGGGAGTAACATGGCCTCCAACCATCAATCCCAATGGAAGAAAGACACGGGTCTTGTCCAAATTCACCGGAGCAAAATCAAATTTTGTTTTAGTTCCTTCACACTCTTGGTTCTTTCCACTCTCTCTTTTTTGTTCCGTTTTTATTTCCGTTTCAGATTTTTCTGAGTCAGGAAGAACGAGCAGGCACAACTCGTTGTTATTTTCCTTACAATACTCTTCGCATTGTCCTCTATTGTTGAGGCAGAATGAGACGCATTCTTCTTCTCCGGTGCAGAGAGTATCAAGTTGCGGAGGAGCTGATGGTGAAGTGGGCGTGGTTTCAATAGTTCCTTTTTCGCTTCGTGGCAGAACACAGCTGCTAACAAATACAACTACAAAGATCAATAATCCAATTATAAAATACTTGTTTGGGGAATTCATACTACACAGTTTCGTATATTTTTGTGCTATAATAACCTTTCGATACCTATGGGATTGCACATTATAAGTACATCCTAGAAAGTAATGTACTGAAATTAGAATGATTTATAAAACCTAAAAATACTCTTTGATAAAAAGAGGATGAACATGAGATTAATTCATTTAATTGGCTTACTTATTCTGATAGCCACATTATTGCTTACGGGATGTGCGCAAGAAAAGCCGTTGGAGTATGGATCAATTGCTGAAGAAAAGAGTGAGGAGATACAACAACCATCATCGGAGCTTCAAGATGATCAAAATACTTCTTTAGAATTGCCTGAAAGTCAAAATAAATCAAATGGATCTTCTGTTCTTACCATGCCTGAGGCTTCTTCAGAAATTCTCAGTCCTGAAGAGAAAGTGTGGAGGAACCGCATCGATGCAGCCCTCGCTCCCACGCCATGTCCCGATAGAGCTAAGCCTCAATTTCCTGATTCGTATTACCAGGGTCCATTGCTTGACACGCATTTGCATATTCCTTCAATACCGGATTGGTCCTCAGAAGAAGATAGTTTACCAACAGATCAATCACCTGAAGGAAGATTTGGCGGTCCTCAGGCTTTACTTGGCTGGAACGTTAAGATGAGTGAAATCGCCTGTACCCTCAAACGGGAGGGCACGCACAAAAATTTTGCTTTTTTCCCTGCGTATGAAGGAGAAATATCCGTTTATCAACTTGAAATATGGAATAAAACCATGAATCAATATTCTGTTCTTTTCACACCGTTCATCATGTCTTCCGGCAATGATAATGAACCTACTGGATTTCCCACTGTTGATGCTGCTGCACTCCGAGAGATGCTGGCTGCGTATCCTACTCTGTTTAAAGGATATGGAGAGATTGGTCTTTATGCTCGAGAAAATGGCGGGTCTCCTGAACTTCCTCCTGACGGGCCTCGCTTACAGGAGATCTATCCCCTTATCAAACAATATAATCTTGTAGTTTACTTTCATTTAGGGGAAGGCCATAAAGATAATTTTGAAAAAGTATTATCTCAAAAT
The DNA here is from genome assembly GCA_018303265.1 of Candidatus Woesearchaeota archaeon. Lineage (GTDB taxonomy): Archaea > Nanobdellota > Nanobdellia > Woesearchaeales > GW2011-AR9 > JAGVYN01. The sequence continues at coordinate 2,009 of JAGVYN010000018.1, read as the reverse complement.
CCCGATATTAATTTTGTCTGGCATGGGGACCAATTAACTGTTGATGAAGTTAAAAATATCCTGAGCAAATATCCCAATGTTTATTATGGTATTGATGAGTTTTTCGGTGGGGAGCGAGAAATTTTTGAACTCTATGTTGGTAAAAGTAAAGAGAAGTATTTGGAAACGGTAAACAAGAAATTTGATAAAGTTATCCAGCAGGCCGTCAGCTACTGGAAATCTCTTATTGAAGAATATCCTGATCAAGTCATATGGGGAACTGATCGAGGAGATGCTGTATGGAATTATGATGAGGATGTAGGGGAAATGCAGGTAAAAATTGCTCGGGCATTTATCGGTAAGCTTGATCCAGCGGTGCAGGAGAAGTTTGCGTATAGGAATGCTGAAAGATTAATTGAGGCAAGTGGAGAAGATGAATGAAACTAATTTTTGGATTAATTCTATGTATAATAATTCTTATGAGTGGATGTACTCCCGTAGAAGTGTATACTAAAGAAATACCGCTATCTGAACCGGAATCTACCGTTGTACTTGGGAATGAAAGTTCTCCCTTATCAGAACAGGAAGTTACAGAAACAACAGTGCCAGCGCTTGATGAGAACAAAACAGAAGAAAAAGTTGAACTTACTTTTGAGCAGGCGGTATGGAAGAAGAGAATTGACACAGCCATGACGCCAAGTTTCTGCCCACCGGTCGAAAAGCAGACGTATCCTGAAAACTATTATCAAGGTCCACTAATTGACACCCATCTGCATCTCCCCGCCATTCCTGATTCAATACTTGAAGAAGGAGAAGAAGAGGAAGTATATAATTATGAAGAAAATGAAGACGGTGCGTTTGGAGGTCCGGCAGCACTTCTGGGTGTAAATGTGAAAATGAGCGAGATAGCCTGCTCCTTACAACGAGAGGGAACCACGAAAAATTTTGCTTTTTTTCCAATTTATCCGGAGATTTATCAGCAGGCACTGGAAATTACCAACAAAACTATGGCACAATATCCAACACTCTTTACACCTTTCATCATGCCACCCACGGAAGACACACCAACAGTGGAAGCAAAGGTGCTGCGGAAAATGCTGGCCGTCTATCCGGAATTATTCCAGGGATATGGGGAGGTTGGATCTTCTCCAACTGAAGAAAAAAATCCCCCCGTAGATGATCCTCTGTATCTTAATAATTACAAAGTAGCACGGGAGTATCGGTTGTTAGTGTATTATCATCCCGGCTGGAATCAGCTTGAGAATTGGGAACGTGTTTTACAAGACCATCCCGATATAAACTTCATCGTTCATGCTGAGGAGCTGGAAGAGGAGATTGATTATCTGATGAGCAAGTATCCTAACATTTATTTTACTGCTAACCCTCAATTTCATCAACATTTCCACCTCTATGTCGGCAAAAGCAAAGAAGATTTTTTGAAAGCAGCAGAGCGAGATTTTAACAATCTTATTCAGAAAGATCTCCAAAGGTGGGAAACGTTGATTGAGGACGAGCCTTTATCGGCAGGCTGGATCCAATTGTACAGGAAAAGTTTGCATATAAAAATGCAGAACAGCTCATTAAGAGGAGTGGGAAAAATAAATAACAGACAAAGATTCTACAAAAGATAACAAAATTGCTCTGGCTTCTGCAGCGTTGCGAGGATGCTGTTTTTCATCTGCATGGACAGCATTCCCTGTTAAGCTCAAGAAAATTACCATTTTAATTCATAACTCTCCGGAATAAACCTCGTCCACACGTGCAGGCATAAAATTTTTTGAAACTTGGCGATGCGCCTAAGCAGTAGGCATAATTGTGGACACCGCTAGGAACCATTTCATTTGCTCCTACTTTGTTCCACGTAGCTCCACCATCAATAGTTTCTACCACATTCTCTCCGTGATGCCCAACGATCAGATGATCGGGATTTTTTGGATCAATCAGGATGTTTTCATAATTAGGCATGTGACCAAAATTATATAACCATCCTAAAAAAGTTTCTTCACTTCCTTGGGAATAAGACAAACTCA
>JAGVYN010000017.1 GCA_018303265.1 Candidatus Woesearchaeota archaeon | reverse complement strand
CGGGGAGAGGTTCATTTGAATTGCCGATGCAAGAAGGGATCGTTGTCCCTTCTGCACCGAAGGGAAGAATATCCCTTCGTGTGTTCCCCGGATGGGGCTTCCCCCTTCTCGGCTTTAAAGTGTAACCAAAGAGTGCTACGTGAATTGACACTACCTATATTTTCTACAGAGCCAATTTTTCCGTAAAGCTTATAATACTTCCACTGTTATTTCCCCTTCGTTATTCAAAAGGAGGAGATATGAAATGAGAACAATCTGTATTATGAATCATAAAGGTGGTGTTGCAAAAACAACTACCGCTGTCAATCTTGCGGCAGGATTATCGCGGCAGGATAAACATGTGCTTCTGGTGGATATGGATCCGCAAAGCAATATTGCCCTTTCTCTTGATGTGAAAGCAAACTTTACAATGTATGATGCCCTGACAGGGAACGTTCCCATTGAAAATTGCATTGTAACTCTGGCCAAAAACTTTGATGTCATCACCTCAAAAGAAACGCTGGTGAAAGCGGAATATTACCTTTCCAATCAATCTAACTCCCATCTTTTATTGAAAGATGTGCTTGGTTCATTGAAAGGCTATGATTTTATTCTCGTGGACTGTCCACCGTCGCTGGGAATCCTCAATCAGAACATCCTTGCCTTTTGCAAGGAAATATTTGTTCCCACATCCACTGATTTTCTCGGGTTTGATGCATTGAAAAAAATGAGACTTATCGTCAGCAAAATAAATGAAAGTTACGGCCACGACATTAAAATCACCAAAGTTATACCCACGTTGTTTGACAGGCGGAGTAAAATCTGCAAGGAAACGCTGCGTGAGATGCATGAGGCCTTTCCCAAGCTGGTCTCGTCTCCCATTAGAACGAACTCCAAACTGAAAGAGGCGCCTAAATACGGGAAATCGATTTTCAAGTATGCAAAATCAAGCCCTGGCGCAAAAGATTATGGCAAACTTGTTGAAGAAGTTCTGGCCATGGGATCATTGCGGATTGTGGAAGAAGTGATCCAAAGTTAGGAATTTCTTTAATCTGCGGCGGTTGGGAGATTCATTTAGAATTTTTCTCCAACTCTGATGGTGGCTTATCCCAGACTCAGCGTCTCTTCTTCTTTTGTGTCTTGTTTGTTCTCTTCTTGGCCTAGTCGTTTGAGAATGTTCTTTTGGTATTTGTAGGGTGCGTTATACTTCTCCGCTAATTTCAAATATTCTTTTTTCAGCTGCTCTATTGTTGGAACGGATTCACCTTTCAGTTTGTTAAAAATTGCCGGGTTCCGTACTGCAAATCGTCCGATCATGACGCCTTGGACCCCCATCGATTTTAGAGCTGCTACTTTTTCTTTGGTATTAATGTCGCCGTTAGCAATAATCGGTTTGCCGATGTCAATACACTCCGGGTATACGCTATAATCTGCCGGTGTTTCATAGTGTTGTGTTCCAACTCTCGCATGGATAATAAAGAAGTCTGGATCTGTCCCATCAATTAAATTAAGGTACACTTTTCTTGATTTTTCAAGTTCATTCATGCCTAGACGTATTTTTAGTGAAATGGGATATCCATAGTCTTTCACTATTTTGATCAACTTGCGTGTTTTCTGGATCCTTTTGACCATTGCACATCCGCGACCTTGTTTTATTACATCCGGACTTGGACAGGCAAGATTAAAGTTGAACCCTTGAAAACCTTGATGAGGTTTGAACATGGTGAGAACTCTTTTGAGTTGGTCTTCTTTTCCTGCCAAGAGTTGAACAGCTACGGGAGTTGAATCGTGGAATTCTAATCGCCTCCATGTCGCTTTATTTCTCTTTGCCAAGCCTTCCACTCTGGTCATTTCTGTAAATGTCAAATCAGCGCCATAACGATGACAAAGTGTTCTGAGGGCATTGTCAGAACAATCTTCCAGCGGCGCAAGGAAATATTTGAACATGCTTTGTCTCGTTTTCGCTAGTATTTAAAGTTTTATTTCGAGGAGGATGTCAAGTTCTAAAGTTAAGTAATAGCTCTCTATGAAGCAAGCGCATTGGCCTCAGTATACACCCTATCAAACTCTTCTTTAAATTGTCTGGCGATTTCTTTATTTTTTATGATAAGAATATTCTCGTCATTACGCTTATCCCCGCTTCCCGTCGGATTAAATGAACCGGTGACAACTGTCTCTTCGTCAATAATGAACACTTTATGATGGAGATTATTCTTGTTTCCATCTTTGACAACATCAATGCCGCTGTAATTCAATCTCATAAACTGAGAATGTTCGCTGATCTGCCTTGTTTCCATGACGCCCTGCATCGTCATATTCTCGAGATGTTTCAGCAAGATAACATTTGCAATTCCTTCGTTTGTAAAGGAAAAGGTCATGAAATAAATTGATTCTTCCGCTTTCTTTAATTCCTCTTTGACTTTCTCAGCGCAAGAATCTTCCGGGCAGAAGTAATTGGCAAGAGTCCTGGAACTCATCTTCATAATTCTGTGCCAGAACTTGTGAGGAGATAAAGAGCAGGTTATTATTATTCTTATGCGCGTCATTGTCCGTGGGATTCATGGAACCGGTAGACACTTTTGTTCCATCAATGATGCAGAATTTGTTATGCATCAATGACCATGAATCGGTTTTTACAAAGGAACGGTTATATTTTTTGACGTAGTCGTTGTCCGTTACAATTTGTACTTCTAGCTGTGCTGCCTTTTCATCAAGCACATTTTGTATTGATTTTAATCCAATGTCAAACAATGCGCAATGCACTGATTCTTCTGCCGTGTTGATGAATTGTATGAGGGTATTCTCACAATCTTCCCGCGGACAGAAGTACACGTCGATTGTTCCTTGATCTTGGACAAACGTTTCCATGTTGCTGTTGCTCGTGGTTGCACCAGAAAGAAGAAGATGAATATCAACAGTTGTATACAAGTAAATTCCCATTCCCATCGCCATCAATAACAATATAATCATTTTTCTCATTTTAATTCCTTTTCTCATTTGCATGCTGAACGAAAAGGATTATATTAAAGTAGCGTTTTTTTGAACGGAATGGAAAAGAAGACAATGGAAAATTGTATATTTTGTGACTGGGAAGCAATTAAGGAAGATACTCTCTACGAAACGGATCATTTTTCTGTTAAAGTAGGGTTTGGCATTGTTGCCCCAGGTCATGTGATGATTATCTCCAAAGAGCATTATGCTTGTTTTAGTGATCTTCCTGAGGAACTTTGGTTCGAGTATCAAAAACTAAAGCAAACAATCATACGTAAAATCACTTTGAAATTTGCGGAACCATTTCTTATCGAACATGGTGTTTTGGGGCAAAGTGTTTTTCATGCTCATGTTCATTGTATCCCCAAAAAGAGCACTGAATATGAAATAAAGAGCATTAGAAAAGCAATGTTTGATCCTCATCATTTTGAAATTAAACAAGCTGATCTGGCAGCTCTCCATGATTTATACAGGCAACGAGGTGGGTATCTCATGTTTGAAGAAGATGATATGATGTTTGCCATTGATGCCATTTCTCTGAGAAACAACCAGATAGTTCAAAATTTAAGTTATCGTCATTTTTTTACAGATTTAGGAGTTGAAGGAGTTTCTTCTTGGCAGAATATGTCAGAAGAAAATAAAATTAAAGATGAAGAAAAAAGGGAAAAAACAAAAAAAATATTCCGAAAATTAACTCCGTAATCCCCTGCCTTTTCTTCCTGCCGATGTTTGTCCGTGGAACACTCTGCTTCTGTTTTTCTGCTTTGTGGTCCAGTTTAGGTTCTCATCGGATTTGATGACCGGATGATCAGGATCAACGAGAATTATTTCATACCAGTAATATTTCCCATCACGGGCAACTAAGTAGGAATTTAACACCGTTAGGTTCACAAACTTTTTCTGCGTCCGTTCTTCAGCAATTTGCTGGTAATTCTTGCGCAGGTTGAGTCTTGTCCCAAATCGTTTCGGCCGCCTGCCGCCTTTAATTTGCTGCCGTCTATGCCCTCCTCGCAGCACGCGCTGGCGCACAATGACAATCCCTTGTTTTGCTTTATAGCCTAAAGAACGAGCCCGGTCAATCCGCGTCGGTCGTTCAACGCGCACCGTTGACGGCTCCTGCCGCCATTGAATCAGGCGTTCCCGCCACAGCGCTGGCATATTTGCCTGTGGTTTTTTCCACAACTCACGCACATGTTGATATAATCCCATTTTGAAGCCTCCATTAATAACTCTATCTATCAGTTTAGGTTCAGGTAAGCTACTACCCACATCCCTATTTTTTGTTATTTTGCTAGTTTGTTTAAAAAGGTTTCTTTGGATTAATTTTGAGTGGTACATTACTACCAAAGTTGAAGTTTCCTAAGATTTATAAAAAAATACCTTTAGAATAAGCAGAATGGTAACATATAAAGAAATTGTTCAAGAAGAAAATGTCCAAGTCTTGCAAAAAGCATTGGCATTATATCAAAGAATCGAAGCAGAAGTTTCTCAGAACGAGAAATTTAAATACCAAATTGCAGTTCCTGCTCCTGGTAATCTTGCACCCTATGTTCCTTCGGAACATCGCTTTGTTTCTGAAGTTATTGAAGATAGACTTCGTTTCATGGAAGGCAGGGAAGATATTGGATACTTACAGAGACTTCTGGAAAAATCTGAAAAAGCGTATGATCTATATCTTGCTTTAGAGAAAAATACTCCCTATAATGAGCTTTGGATGATAAGCAGTCCTGCTCCGGGTATCTCGGGCAAGCTTCTTCTTCCGACTCAAGTTTTGGAGCAAGAGATGAAGAAACTTAAAGCAAGGATTGAAGCTCTTGCGCCCTAGGATTTGTAATTCAAATAGCTCAAACATCCTGCCACCAAAAAGCCAACAACGCTTCCCCACGGCGGAATTGACAGTGTTCCGATAACTAATTCTGCTCCAGACAATGCCCGCCATAAGTGGAGCAAGGCGACAATTCCAAACACATACATGTTTATTTTTTTTATGTTTGTCTTCATGTTAAATCCACCTCTTTCGTTTAAAGTAGAGAAGCATCAGCAGTCCAATCACCAGCATAACCCCTAATGTTGCAAAATAGCCGTATTTCCATTCAAGTTCCGGCATGAACTTAAAGTTCATCCCATGGATACCTGTAATGAATGTAAGCGGGATAAAAATTGTACCTATAATAGTCAGAACTTTCATCACTTCATTTAATTTGTTGCTGATTCCGGAAAGATAAATATCCAGCATGCTGGAAATAATATCTCGGTACGTTTCTATCGTATCAATCACCTGCACGGTGTGATCGTAGACGTCCTTCAGATAAATCGCGGTTGGTTTTTTAATTAGCACAGAACCGGTTCGTTGCATTCCGCTGATGACATCGCGCAACGGCCAGATAGCACGGCGCAGCGAAATCATTTTTCGTTTTAAAGCATGGGTGTCCTGCAAGGTTTGCTGGGAAGGGTTCACGAGCAGTTCTTCTTCCACGTCTTCAATTTTCTCTCCCAATTTTTCTAGGACGATAAAATAATTATCAATGATCACATCCATCAGTGCGTACACTAAATAGTCTGACCACATCGTACGAACACGTCCTTTTTTCTGTCGGATTCTTTCTCGTATTGGGTCAAAAATGTCGCCTTCCTGTTCTTGGAAGGAAATCACAAAATTTGACCCGAGAATAAGACTGATTTGTTCTTCCACAATTTGATCTTTCTGCTCGTTGTATTGGAGCATCTTGGCAACTACGAAAAGGTAATCCCCAAAATCATCAATCTTGGGCCTCTGTTCAGTATTCATGATATCTTCCAGAAGCAGCGGATGGAACCTAAAATGTTTTCCTAACTTTTCAATAATTTCCGAGTCATGGACGCCATCGATGTTAATCCATGTCACGGTTGCCCGTTCTTTAAATGGAAAACATTCTTCAACTTTCTTGGCAACTTTCTCCGTAAATGATTCCTCATTATAATCAAAAATAGTTATCTTCGGCGTATGTTTTTTCTTCTTACCTACATGAATAAGAGAACCAGGAGGCATTCCCGCCTTTTTTGACCGTTTATGATTTGCCATACAATCACTGTCTTTTTGCCTAAGAAGACGTTTTATCTTTATTTATCTTTTCTTTTTTGAGTTGAGGACAATAGTTTCGCATATAGAAGAGAAAAATAGAAAAGAAAAATTTTATATATTAGTACTCTTCTTTAGATTGTATGGATCTAACAAGTGATTGTCTTTGGCATTAGTTCTTTTGTAGATATCACTAGGTTCAAAAATTCTGTAGGATTCTGGCGTTAGATAGTTTTGTATAATTTTTTTCAAACTAAAAAATAACAAAAAATAATTACACATAAATCGGAGGAATCTAAAATGAAAATGATTGAACTAAAGAGAGGGCTGTACATTAGACAAGGAGATAGATATGAAGTTTTACTAAAAAATCGCGCTGAGGTAGTATATGGAAAAATCATAGCCAGAAGAGAAGTAAGAGGAGATTATCGTCATTCAGAATACCAGCTTACTGGAATCATAAAAGATACTGAAAAGGGAATGCTCGTGTTTAGTCCAGCAACAGTGCGCAGTACCTATGCGGTAGATTTTGGTCATGTCTACGAAATTACTAAAGAGCATGAAGAGATAAAAATCCCGATAAAAAACATAGAACAGATCATTGGGATGGAGGATCGGAAATGCTACGAATTGAACTAAAACCTAAGCTCTATGTCACAGTGGGTGATTCCTATAAAATTAGGGCCTCAGTTGAGACAAATATGGGTGGAAAACATACATATGCCTATATCGGAGTAGTCGATGGGGTTATGGGCGATAATTTGATATTGGCTCGCGGAACAGTCGCCTACTCAAGATTGACATGCTGGGGGAGATACGAAACAGGCATTAACCGTTTTCAAGATGCAAAAGTGCAGCTAAAGGATATTGAATCTATCCTAAAAATGAACTAAAATAGCTTATGCTGTCAATTCTATCTTTTGCATTTGCGAATGCTTTTTCAATTCCTCTAGTGTCAGCATGTCGTATATTTCAATAAGTTTTTTTATTTTATCATTCGCTGTATTCAGCTTGAACAATTTGGCTTTTCCTATATCTCTGGTGTGAAGTATAATCTTGTTCTTAATCAAATCCTCCCAAAGCCTGTACAGTGTTGCTCGTCCAATTCTGGCGTTTTCTGCCATGTCGGTTATGGAGAAATCTAGTTCTCTTTCTGTGATGAGGTAGTCCATGACCTTCATCATTGGAGAGTCCCCCATGAATTCAACAAATAATGATTTATCTTCCATAAAAATAATCACCTCTTGGCTAGTATATACGAACTACTTTTTAAATATTCCTATTTTGAGACAATATTGTATCTTAATGGGAAGGAAGATTTATATTACTTTTGAAAGTTCGTTTTGGGATGGATCTTTCAGTAGTGGATATAAAAGCACGAATAATAAGAAAATTAGTACAGTGGAGAAAATGGGGTGGTTCTCATACAGAAAATATTTTGGGAGGTTTGCCAGGACATCTCCGAGGAGCTAAAATAACAAAGCAAGCACTTAAAGAATTGGTACGAGATGAGTGGTTACTTCCAGCCATCAAAACTGGTGAAACACACTACTCGCTCAATCCAAAAAAGACAGATGAGATATTACAATTCTATGAGAAGTATTGTAAGAGAGATTAGTGAAAAGATTTAGAACTGTTCACCATTAAAATTATTCTCCTCAAAAATGAGAGATTTTCTCCTAAGCATTTTTTCATCACTTTCCCAAGAATAGAAGATTTTAAATACTTATTTTGTATTCTTAAAAGAGCAGGTGATAAGATGGAAATAACGCCAATCATAAAAGAAGATTTCTTAGTGTTTGATCAGGATGAAGTGCTTTCCCAGGTAATAGGAAAATTACGCCAGAACGAGAAACGGGCGGGTTTAATCTTTCGCAATAAAAAATATCTTGGCGTTATAGAAAAGAAGCGGCTTTTACGCTCCCGTCTTGATGCCACAAGTATAAAAGCAGGAAATTATATCCATCATACCCCAATTATCAATGAACATGCGGATATTATTGAAACAGCATACACCTTGTTTCAAAGTGATGTTGATTTTCTTCCCGTTGAGCAGAATAAGAAGATTGTTGGCGTTCTGCAGGCTCTCGATCTCGTGAACCTCGCCATGGATCTTCCTGAACTTAAAAAATTGAAAGTGAACGATGTCAAGATTATGAAGTCTATCGAAGTGCAGAAAGACGATCCTTTGGCAAGAGCTTTAGATGTCATGTTTCTGAAACGCGTTGATCAGGTTCCCGTGCTTGACAATGGAAATATCTTTGGCATTATAAGTTATCGGGATGTTCTTCGCAAGTACCTGAATTGGTCGCCGAAGAGGGAACATTCCAAGAAGTTCAATAAGGAAGTTGCTTCTACGCGGTCTGCTGAAGTTGACATCCCTAATCTTGTGGAACTCCCGGTCCATTCTTTCAGCACGAATGATAATCTGGTGACCACATCACAAGATTCCTCGCTCCGGGATGTTGTTGCCTTGATGGTGAAGAGAAATGTATCCAGCGCTTTGGTAACGAGCGGTCAGAAGATACAAGGATTGCTTACAGTTAAGAATATTTTGCGAAGCATCGGCAGTTTGAAAATCCCTCCAAATTTCAACATTAAATTTATTGGTCTGGGTGTTGTGGATCTGAATTCCTATCAGAAGCAGAACGTGAAAAAAGTTGCTTCCAATGAAGCTTTTAAGCTGCAGCGCATGATTCATAATGAATTTCGGTTATCAATCCATCTGAAAGAATACGAAAAAAATGGAAAGGATGGCAAGCAGCATAAATATTCAGTAACTATGCGCGTGGAATTTCCCGGGCAGATTATTACCAGCACGCAGGATGACTGGGATGCCATCACCGCCGTGCGCAAGACGTTTGACAACGCCAAGAATGTGGTAAAGAAAAAGTTTAAGGAAGATATTAGCAATAAGAATATTAGCAATAAGAAGTATTATGGGTGATTCTATAATTAATTATTATTTTTATTTGTAATTAAAATCACTCAACTACCGCAATCTTTTTATATTTGCTTACACATCTTTAAACCATGACAAATTTAGAATATAGAATCTGCCCAGAGAATCATGCCGTTCCTTATTCTCGAGAGAATTTTGCTAAGGATTTCTCTGATGGAGATGTCGATGTAATGACTTTGTACCCAATGTACGAGCCAGGTTTGTATTGCCATCAATGTGATAGGGCATATAGTATCAGCAAATTGAAAGAACCAGAACCTAACATTAAGTAATTTAATTATTCTTCGACTTCGTGCTCATCCTTCCATTCTTCATACTTTGCACGGAATTTCTGAGCATTCTTTTCATTGGCAAAGCGATATGTCTTCCCGCCAATTACTGCTTCATAGACATCTTCCACATCCATTAATGGTTCGCCTGTAAGGGCATCTTTTCCCAGCTTTCCAGCCTGGCTTGCTCCTTCCATGAAGCCTTCTTCCCAGGAATCAATTTCGTCATCTTCTTCTTGTTTCTCCCGACCTTCATCAGAATAAATATCTTCATCTTCGTCACCATGTTCCATGGCATCTTCTTTTTCTTCACCAGTCTCTTCCGGAAGAATGCCTTGTTCTTCAGCAGGATAGAGATCTGTTTCTTCTTCAAGCTCTTTTTTCTTTGTTTCTTTCTTCATATCCCAGAGGAAAAGTAATTTGATTTAAAAGGATTGTGGTTTTTAAGAATAAAATATATTGAAATTTATTTTTACAAAAACTTTATAAGCACTCCTGTGGTCTATAAAAAAATGGACCAAACAAAGCAGCAACAACTTAGTTCTCCGGTGGAATTGAAAAAAATCAATGATATTACGTGGGAATTACCACAATCCTATAAAGAGGGGATGAGAGTTCCTGCAAGAATTATCGCCAACGAAGAGCTGATCAAAGCGATGGATATTGGAGTGTTTAACCAGGTAACAAATGTCGCAACCTTGCCGGGAATCCAAAAATATGCGTATTGCATGCCAGATGGTCATTGGGGCTACGGATTTCCCATTGGCGGAGTGGCTGCATTTGATCCTGAACAAGGCGGAGTGATAAGTCCGGGCGGCATCGGGTTTGATATCAATTGCGGCATGCGCCTCATCACCACCAACTTAACAGCAGCTGAAGTTAAACCTAAAATCCATGAGCTAGTCGATGCTCTTTACAAAGCAGTTCCTGCCGGTGTTGGCTGCAAGGGATTTGTTAAAGTAACAAAAGAAGAGTTCAAAGAAGTAATGATCCATGGCGCGCAATGGTGCCTGAAGAACGGCTATGCGTGGAAGTCAGACGTTGAGAATATTGAAAGCCAGGGTAAAATCCCACAGGCTGATCCAAGCAAAGTTTCTGATAAGGCAATCAAGCGAGGGTTTGATCAACTTGGCACGTTAGGAAGCGGCAATCATTACTTGGAAATTCAGGAAGTGCGAAAAGGAAACATTTTTGATACAGAAGCAGCCAAGACAATGGGCATCACCGGGCCTGGACAAATCGTGATCATGGTTCATTGCGGCAGCCGCGGCTTTGGACATCAGATAGGGACTGATTATTTGCGCGTTTTCCTTGATGTGATGCCAAAATATGGGATAAAAATTCTGGACAATGAATTGGCCTGCGCGCCATTCAATTCTCCCGAAGGGCAAGATTACTACAAAGCCATGGCTTGCGCTGCCAACATGGCTTTTGCCAACAGACAGGTCATTACCCATCAAATAAGAAAAGTATTTAGTCAGATCTTCAGCAAAACAGCGGAAGAGATGGAAATGAATCTTGTCTATGATGTGGCGCATAACATCGCCAAACTGGAGAAACACATGATTAATGGCAAAGAGAAAGAAGTGCTTGTCCATCGGAAAGGGGCAACTCGTGCTTTTGGCCCTAAACGGGCGAAGGATCTTCCTGCGAAATATGCCAAAATAGGGCAGCCGGTTATTTTAGGCGGCAGCATGGAAACAGGATCGTATTTACTTCTCGGCACGGACGGCGCTGATGAAACATTTTCCTCCACTGCGCATGGCGCGGGAAGAACAATGAGCAGAACCAAAGCGATCCAGTTGGTCCAGGGAGAGAAACTGCACAAAGATATGGAAAAGAGGGGCATTTATGTTCATGCCGTGACCATGAAAGGTTTGGCAGAAGAAGCGGGCAAGGCGTATAAAGACATAGATGTCGTTGTGGATACATTAGAAAAAGCAGGGATTACGAAGAAAGTTGTTGCTCTGAAACCGATAGGTAATGTGAAAGGATGAATTCTTAGATTATTTGAACTCCAATTCTTAATTTATTGATCTATAATCCACAAATACAAATGTTGATCGAATTACACTCTGAGCTAAAGAAGAAAAATCAGAGTTCCTGTTGAGGTTAAAGCAAGATTAACATATCAACCCAAAAAACAGAAACAATCACTCCAAGAGTCTCACCACTCAGGTGACTACAAAAGCAGGAAAATATAGACGCTTACGAGAAAATGAAACACCTCATAACAGATAACTTTAAATATCAACTGATATTTCATGTTATCAAATGAAACGAACAGGTATCAAGCAAACAATCAAGGAATATTTCTTCATTAACCCTACTTCTAAGCTTAGAGTTAGAGAGATTGAAAGAGCTTTAAAACTTCCTCTGCCTTCTGTAATAAGATACTGCAAGGAATTAGAGCAAGAAGATATTTTAACTATCAGCAAAACCGGCAATGTTAATTTCTACACGGCAAGCAGAAGCGATGCCTATCTCTTAGAAAAAAAACTCTACAACATAAAACAATTATATGAATCAGGGTTAATAAATTATCTGAAAATAGAATTAAGCAACCCGGCAATTGTTCTTTTTGGCTCATACGCAAAAGGAGAAGATACAGAAAACAGCGATATTGATCTATACCTAGAAACGCCCACAAAAAAACAAGTACATCTTGAAAAATTCAAAAAAATACTAAAAAGAGAAATACAAGTATTCCAGCATAGAAACATAAAGGAAATAACTAACCCTCACTTGGCAAATAATATCATTAATGGAATTACATTAAATAATTACATAGAGGTTTTCAAATGAAAGAAACCAACTGGAATGACTGCTTAGCCAATAAATCTGCAAAAAGCATAACTCCAGACATATACAGGGCAGAGTCATTAACAGAAACTGCAAAAGAAAGAATAAGCTTGATTAAAGAAATAACTGAAAAAAATTGCAACTTTGTATTTGAAGACTACTACACTTCATTATTGGAGCTGTTGCAGGCAATGACTTTCAAAAAAGGATATAACATTTTAAACCATCTTTGCTTAGGCTTTTATTTAAGGGACGTCCTCAAAAGAGAAGATCTCTATCAGATATTTGATGATTTGAGATACAAGAGAAATTCTCTTACTTATTATGGAAACAGGATGGAATTTGAAACAGCAAAACAAGCCATAGAAAAATGCAAAAAAATTATTAAAGAATTAAAATGGAAAAAATCATAACTGAAGAACACGTGGAAGAAAATGTATTGAATAGCTAAACAAAACATTTAAAAACTTTTTTGGTACCATTCCCTGTAAGAGGTGATATCATATTAGCGTATCTGGATATGCTGTAGCAGCGTTGATCTTTGGAATTATTTCTATCTTTCTAGGCTGGGTTCCGGGTCTCGGTTGGATGTTTGTCTTCCTCTCAATAGGACTTGGTATTTATGCATTGAAACAAATCAAACAAAAAAAGCTTAAAGGAAAGGGGTTAGCTATCGCTGGACTTGTTCTCGGAAGTATAGGGCTTATTATCGCCATTGCTATCATTATTGTTTCGCTGCAGAACTTTTTTGGCGGGCAAGCAGCGCAAACTGATGAAAATGGTAATGTTACCTTTACTATTCGCGGTGTGGCAACGACATTTCAGGTTACCACTTCGTACGGAGCACCAATTGCATATATGACGGTGAGTCTGGCAATGAATGATGCTGAAGAATCAGGTGTACTTATGCTTATTGACTCATCTAAATCTATGCCCATGACGGTCTATGCTATCCAGGGCCCAAAGTCAACAAAGAGTAATAGCATTACCGGTATGACGACGGCATCTGAAGCAGCGCCTCTCGTAAAGCTTCTCGTCCCAGATGGTCCTGCAACATCTGTTGGTAAAGTTGTGCTTGAATGGCTGCCAGAGAAAGCAAAGCAAGTTGGAGATGTCATTGAGTACCTTGACCTTGTCGTTGTTGCTGCCAAAGCGGCGCAGGCGGCAGGGTTGCCTCTTGGTGAATATGCCGAATACATCCCTGGCGCAGCTATAGAAACGATCACTACTGAAGAGGCTTCTGAAGCGTTCTGGAAAGATGTAAAAGAGAAGGCCAAGAGCCGTGTTTTCTTTTTCTTGGAGCCTGATTTTCTGGCCACTGCGGGAGGAAATGCGCCTACCCCGGTCGGTGTAGTAATTGATACTCTCGGCTTTGGTTTTGATGCCAATGCCCTATTCTCATGCGGCCTTCCCAATGAACGTGTGACACGGTTGGAGATTGGAAGTGCACAATTCTACGGATGCCGCCATCTTGAGACGCGAGAACAGGTTGCCGGGCTTGTCAAAGCTGCTGTTGATGGTGTTGATGAGCGAGGTATTCCTTTAAGCACAGGTTCTCTCGAATTATTTAGTAAAATGAATATTGGAGCTGGAGTGTCCATCCCGCTTGAGAAGGGAGAAGGGTCTAGTCCTGTTCCTATTGGAGATTACTATACGCGTGTCGATGCCGATGGATTCCGATCACAGAGCAGTGAAGTTGCGGTTGTTGAAGGGGATAATACGGTCACGGCAACATTAGAGCCGATCTCTACCGGAGGAGTGCCAACACAGGTTCCTGCAGAAATACCAGTCGAGGAAGGAGCTACACAGCCTCCTATTAGCGTCCAGGAAACGTGGAGCGGAACTGCGACGGGAGATCTTACGCCTGGCGGTGATTGCGGACTTGGAACATTCACGCATTCCATGAACTTTGTATTTACAACCGATGAATCACTTGTTGCAGCGCTGGAAGGCGGCAGCTATGTTTTTGCGAAGGGAGATTTTTCCATAAACACGGATGTGACAACCTTTCCGGAACAGTCGCACATCTGCTCCATGTATGGGGAATTCTTTCACAATGTCCCGGTTACGGTCCAGGTTGGGGGCAATAGTATCGATGTCCTTGCTGTGAGTAGTGATGAAGATCTCCTGCCTGGCTTCTATACACTGTTTAGGGAAGACACAGGAGATAAGCTATTTGATGTGGAGAATACTGACTTTGGTTTTACGTTCAAGGTGACGTCTGTGTCGGACACTGTAGTCACGGGTGTTTGGGATGAGCGAGATAGTGGCCAAGGGTCTTTTACCTTAAAACGTACTGGATAGCATATTTTTGGTGTTGTTGTAAGAACATTGAGAATAATTTAAATTCTTATCTCACTCTAATATTTTAGAAACATATAAAAATCATGAACTCGTTTCTTCTTCAAAATGAGGTCGAAGAAGTTTATTTTGAGGAATATTGCGTTAGGCAGCGTATTTGTTATTTTGTTTCTTCTGGTGAGTTGCGGGCAAGAAGAAGCGCCTTATGAAGAAATAACAAAAGACATCGACTTAGAAAATAAGAGTTTGTTAAAAAATAAGAGTTTTGTAGAAAATAATACCACGGAAGTTATTCTGCCATTACCGGCAGATGGATGCACTCCGCACTGGGATTGTCTCAGTTCTAAATTTAAAGCGTACCAGCTGGAGAACTGCAGTTGGACTGATAAGAAAGAGTGTCCTTTAGGCTGTTATAATGGAACGTGCCGTGTTAGCACGGAAACATGCAAACGAGGATGGAACTGTAAAGGGAAATATATACGAGGATTTCAATTGGAAGCATGTGATTGGATCCAGGAGACAAAATGTGAATGGGGTTGTGAAAATGCGGAATGTAAACCGGAACCAAATGAAACAACTACAGTTGAAAGTTCTTCTGAAGAGCCACAAGCAGCAGAACCTTTACCAATACTAAAAGCAGGCGAAATTAAAGTTATCAGCGGGCATAATGTGAGCATTTATCTTATTGAAGAAGATCAGGTAAAAATTCAGATTGATGGAAAGAAAAGCGACTGGCTTGAGCAGGGGAACAGTTTCACCTCGTCTGGATTGACAATTACCATACAGGAAATATACTATCAAGCCTATGGGGGCGGGAAACAAGAAATAACGTATAACACAGGATGATTCTTTTATAATTCTTTTTTTACTTTTGTTGCGAAATACATATAAATACCCTGTAATTTGTTGATCTGTTCAAATTAAATCGAGGTGTTTCGTCTATGAAAAAAAGTGTATTAACAATGTTAAGTCTGATTGTTCTTTCTTTGTTTATCGTTGCCTGCGCTCCGTCAGAAAAAGCGCTGGAAAGTACTGCTGCAGATGAAGTTGCAGAAGATGTGGTAGAGGAAGTCGAAGAAGTTGTTGAAGAACCAGCTGATGTTGTTGAGAATGTTGAAGATGTTGCTGAAGAAGTCGAAGCAGCAGGAAGTACCCATACCGTAAAGGTAACGGATGCTGGATTTAATCCGGATCAAGTTTCAATCAATGCGGGTGACACTGTTGTCTGGGAAAATGTCCGAACTGGAAGGATCAATACTGCAATGATTCTTGGAACAAAGACATGTACACACATAAAGAGTGGCATATTTAATCCTGAGGAAACATTTGGATGGACATTTGACAAACCAGAACCATGCACGATTGTTGATGGAATATATACACACAAGTTAATGAAAGTGCTTGTTGAAGAATAAAGAACATACAATCACGTTTGTATCTGTTATTATTTTCATTTTCCTTTATTTTATTTATTTTCTTTTTTCTTTTCCTTATTCTTCAATGAAAACAAACCATTTTAAATACTGAAAATACTTCTCATCATTCCCATGAACCACTCCACCAAATTATTTCGTATTTTTGGTATTGATATCCAGCTTCATTTTTCGTGGTGGTTTATCTTTTTCTTGCTTACGTGGAGTCTTTCCACATCGTTTTTTCCGCCATTTTTCCCTGGCTATACCCAGAAGACGTACTGGTTGATGGGGATTCTCGCCTCGCTGCTGCTTTTTATCTCCGTCTTGCTGCATGAATTAAGCCATTCCCTGGTTGCCAAAGCGAAAAAGATTCAAGTGAAATCAATTACTCTCTTTTTCTTTGGCGGTGTTGCCGGTATTACCAAAGAGGACATGAAACCAAGCAGCGAATTTCAGATGGCCATTGCCGGACCGCTCTTTTCACTTCTTCTGGGAACAGTATTTTATTTTATCTATAAACTTGATGTCAACGGATTCTGGACAGCAATAACGTTCTATCTCTACCAGCTTAACTTCACGCTGGGAATTTTTAACTTAATTCCCGGATTTCCGTTGGATGGAGGAAGAGCTTTCCGTGCCATCTTATACGCGTATTTTAAGGATCTTACAAAAGCCACGCGGATTGCTGCGGGCGGGGGGAAACTTTTTGCCGTGGTGCTTATTATGCTAGGAATTGTTGGCTTGTTTGGCGGCGCAGGAGGAGGGTTATGGTTCATTCTGATCGGCGGGTTTCTGTATTTTATCGCGGGTGTAAGTTATGAACAAGTTGTGGTGAAAGAAGTGCTTAGTTCCATCTCGATTAAGGAATTGATGGTCTCTGAAATTCCTACGATTGATCCAGCGATGTCCTTTGAGGAGTTCCTGCAAAACCATGCCAGGAAAGGAGATGATCTTTTCTTTGTTAAAAACGACACTTTTGCTGGCATAATAGATGTGAAGCGGCTCCAGCCTCTTTCTCAGAAAATGCAGCAGCTCCTGAAAGTAAAACAACTTTCCCTTCCTCTCAGTCAGATTAAGGGAATTACCACGAAAAGCAATGCCTATAATGCCTTTCACTTATGCAATGAACAAAATGTTGATGTTCTTCCTGTTCTGGAAGGAAAAAAAACAGTGGGTTTTGTTACAAGAAAGGCAATTACGAACCGCTTGGTCTTGGATTTACGATTTGGTTTTCTTCATAAAAAGGTTCTAGGTGGAAGTGGAAAATGAATTTTGATATTACCAAAGCCAAAGTACTTATTTCCTTACTTGCTGGTCTTGTCCTGGGAGCGTTGGTATTTTTTACCTCATTTCAAACCTGCCTGGTGCTGGTGGCTTTAGGATCGGTGGAAGGATGTCTTCCGTTGGGCATCATTCTTTCCATTCATAGTTTTATTTTTGTTACGTTATTTGTCTATGTGCTGTGGAGTTTCTGCCAAAAGAAATAAAAATACCAGTTATTCTTTTTGTCTATGGTTAGAGAAAAAATAGAACATCTTCTTCAAGAACATACCAAACACGATTATATTTCTATTACTACGAGAGGAAATGCCGCCATTACCGCCGCTCTTTCGATCATTCCAAATATCGTCCCAAAACAGAAAATTCAGAAAAAGATTCTTATTCCGGAAGAAGGCGGCTGGATACATTATAAGAAAGCGCCTGGTTTGCTTGGGATAGAAGTAACTGAAGTTAAATGCCACGATGCCAAAATTGATTTTGCTGATCTGCTTCAAAAGGTAGAAACAAAAAAGTATGCTGCATTCCTCTATCAAAATCCAGGCGGATATTTTGCGGAACAACCCATGAAGAAGATATATGATCTTTGTGCCAAACATGGCTGTACTGTTATTATGGATGTTTCTGGTTCTCTGGGAACAGCATTGTGCAATGGCGATTATGCTGATGTTTTGGTGGGAAGTTTTGGCAAATGGAAACTGGTTGATGCGGGAAGCGGCGGGTTTATTTCTGCAAAACACAAAAAAATATGGGACGTGCTGAAGAAAGAAGTGGATGTTTTGGAAGATGAAATCACACTCCAGAAAATATGGCAAAAATTACAAGAATTACCGGAACGAATCGGCTTCCTGCAGGAACGGCGGAATAAAATTCTTACGGATCTCAGCAATTTTAATATTCTTTATCCAGCGGATATCGGTTTTGTGGTGGTGATTGAGTTTGCCACAGTTCAAGAAAAGGAAAAGATTATAAATTATTGTGAAAAGAAGGAACTGTCATGGACGGAATGTCCGCGTTATATTAGAGTGAACAAGAAAGCAATTTCAATTGAAGTGAAACAATTATAGGTTTAGATAGCATATAATTCGTATTATAGCGACTGACATTAATACTTAGACAATTATTAACAGTCGCTATATACAAAGGACATAACTATTTGCATAATTAATTATGTCCTTTGGTATAATATTTAAAGTATTCAAAATTAAGTTGATCAAAAAATAAAAAAAGAAATAAATCCACCTAAAAATGAAATTACGCACACCGGAATCAATGGACGAATGTTTGTATTTCACAAATCGTAGTATTGGAGAGGGCCATATTCTGGCCTGGGTGTATCGCAAGCAATGCCCCAAATGTAAAAAAGCGCAGATGGGCAAGCCTGTTGAAAAAGGAAAAGTAAAAACTAGGGCGAAAGAATACACCTGTCCTTCCTGCGGTTTTACTGAAGAAAAAAATGAACATGAAGAATCATTAACGTTAGAAGCGCAGTATACCTGTCCATCGTGTGGAAAAGAGGGAGAGAGTACCACGGAATATAAACGAAAGAATTATCAGGGTGTTCCCTCATATCTTATCGTCTGCGAACATTGTGGGGAAAAAATACCCATCACCAAGAAATTAAAAAAGATTAAGAAGAAATAGGGTATTTTGCATCAGTCCCAAAAAAACAAGAAGAAATAAAAACTGCAGACGCTTTCTGCAGATAAAAGATGGTGAATAGAAGAAATATTCTTTATCTGTTTGTACTGTCGCTCACTGTTACTATTGTCCTTGCTGCCGGAGGCGGTGGGGGTGGAGGAGGTTCCGGTGGCGGCAGTTCTGGAGGCGGTGATGGTGGCATTACTCCTTATGCTGATCTTACGTGTACGGATGCGGGGGTTCTCAGTTTTACACGGGGAGCAGCCTGGGATGCCGTGACCGTGCAGCTTTCTGACGGTTCCCTTATGGAAAATATTTCCGGAGAGTGGAAGGACGGAGCATTCACATCAGAAGAAGCAATCATGGTAAAAGCAGGAACCTACGTCGTTCTTGATCCGCAGTTTGGCAATAAATCAGTGGACTGCCCTGGGTTACGATTTAGCTGCAAATTAGTTAAGCTGAATCTCGATGAATGCACGACAAATGGCAACATTACTGCTGCATTTACACTTGAAAATGCAACCGTCGATGATCTCAAGTTTCAGTTTTCCCTTCCTGATTCTCTCCGCAAATTACGGTACGAAAAAAATTCTTTTTCTTCAGAGTTGAAAGAGATGACCATTCTTAAAACGACAGCAGCTGGATATCATCTCCAAGTGAAAAATGCGCCAACAGTTTCAGAATTGCAAATTACGGTTCCGCAATGCGTCGGGAAATATTATCGCTATACGACCATGAAGTGCGTGGAGAAAGGAGAAACACCAGCACCGGAAGAAACTGGTGGGAAATTGAAATGCGGCGGATATCTGGATATTGAAGATCGTGTCAAATGCCGTCTTGATTTACGGGAAGAACAGGCTGATGAATATGAAAACTTTTTCCCTGAAGAATGCCGTTCGTGGAAGGATCAAAAGAAATGCGTTCAGTTATATAAAGCAGTGCAGAATTGCTGGAAATTGCCGAATAGTATAGCGAGAATTTCCTGCCTGCAAGGAAAAGTAGGCATAATCAATGTTCGGGAACAAAAATCAGCCTGCGGGGAGGATCAAGCTTGCCTGCAAAAGTTACGGGAGGATGTCTATACCCTCATCAAATTACGCTTGTATAATCTTGAGGAAGAGGCAGAGGAGTGGATGGAGGAAGGAAAATTGAGCAAGGACGATGTTGCCGATTTTGTGATTAAGATGGAGCAAAGTAAACTGGCGTTTAATCAAGCCCAGAACAAGCAGGAACGGAAACAAGTTATTATGCAGGCTCGCCAATATTGGCTTGAACTGGTAAAAAAGGTGAGTACCCAATGAATCTGAAAAGTGGCAGTTTTGTCATGTTACGTTTCATCATGGTACTGGCGATTGTTGCCTTTTTTATTCTTGGCTGCGCGCCGAAAGAAGTTCCCTCGCCACTGGAAGTTCCATCAGAACAAGTACCGCCTGCAGTTCCTCCACTGACTGATGAAGAAATTCTCACCCAATATCCAGACACCCTTGATGAAGCGCTGGAAGAGTTGGATTTGGTTGAGTAAAAGAAGTATAATAAGTTAATTTTTTTGAAGAGATACTTTTTTTAGTTTGTGGCAATCTTTAAATATTCTTTTGTTTTTAAGTAAGTTATGATGACAAAACAGACAACAAAAAGTGCTAAAAATAAAATAGATAGAGATAAAAATAAAAAATTTTTAACACAGAACAAAATAATCATCACTGCCGCTCTGCCTTATGCCAACGGCTCTATCCACATCGGCCATTTACTGGAGTACATTCAGGCGGACATCTATGCCCGCTTTATGAAATTGACAGGAAATGATGTCCTCTATATCTGTGCCTCGGATATGCATGGCACGCCGATCGAGATCAATGCCAAGAAAGCCGGCATTCCACCGGAGAAATTCGTTGAGAAGTACTGGCAGGAACATCAGGAAGATTTTGCGTCGTTTCTGATAGGTTTTGATAATTATTACAAAACCCATTCTCCGGAAAATAAAGAATTGGCAGAATGGTTTTTTACAACGCTGAATGAGAAAGGGTTCATCTTTACAAAAGAGATTGAGCAGATGTACGATGCCCAGGCGAAACAATTCCTTCCCGATCGATTTGTCAAAGGGACATGCCCAAAATGTCATGCCGCAGATCAATATAGTGATGGTTGCGAGAATTGTGGAGCGACGTATAATCCCACGGATTTAGGCGCACCGTATTCTACGTTAACAAACACGAAACCAATCCTCAAAAAATCAACGCATTATTTTTTCAAGTTAAGTTCTTTTGCAAAAGAGCTGAAACAATGGATTAGCAGAAGCGATATCCAGCCGGAGATCAAACATTTCATCCAGCAATGGCTGAAAGAAGGATTGCAGGACTGGTGCATTTCCCGGGATGCTCCTTATTTTGGATTTGAAATTCCCAACGCCAAAAAAGAAACCGGTGACAGGAAATATTTCTACGTCTGGCTGGATGCGCCGATCGGCTATATTTCTTCAACGAAGAATTACTGTGAGAGTGATGGCCGGCAAAAAGAAAAGCAGCCGAAAGAAAAAAATTCGCAAAAAGAAAAAAACCAAAAAAAGTGCGACTGGAAGGACTATTGGTACAAAGGAAAGGTGTATCATTTTATTGGCAAAGATATCGTTTATTTCCATTACTTATTCTGGCCGGCGATGTTGATGGCCGTAGGCATTCCCGTTCCCAGTTTAACAACGCACGGATTCATCACTGTTGATGGAAAGAAGATGAGCAAAAGCAGGGGAACATTCTTCACGGCCAAGGATTTTCTGAAGTTATATGATGCTGAGCCTCTCCGATTCTATTACGCTTCACATCTTGATCGTAAGTTAGTTGATGTGGATGTAAACTTCGCCGATTTTAAAGCGGTCACGAATAATGTGTTGATGGGCAATGTCGGCAATTTTTGCTACCGGACGCTGGTCTTTGCTGGGAAGAATTATGGGACAATTGAGTCCATTGCCGCAGAAAAAACAGTGACCACGACAATAACGAGTTTACTTGCGAAAGTAAAAGAAAATTATCTGCAGCAGGACTTTCAATCAGCAGTAAAAAACATCTTGAAAGTTGCGGATATGGGGAATGCTTATTTTCAGAAGGCAGAACCGTGGAATACAAAAGAAAGCATAAAGACGCAGCAGGCGGTGGGCTTGTGCGTGAATATTGCTAGAAATATAGCCATCGCCATCCAGCCTATTCTTCCTGAATTTAGCAGGAAAATCTTTGAGGCGTTAGGATCGGAGGCTGAACATGGAACCCTTGCGTGGGAGCAGATCGGATTTACGTGGAAAGGAAACGTCAACAGCATTGAAAAATTAGTTACCAAGATCGAAGAAAGTTCTCCTGGAATGGTTGCTGGTCCTGGAACTGTTGCTGGAAATGGTAATGAAAAAAAAGAAAAGAGTACAGCAGGTGAAAAGACTGCTAAAACAACTACCGCAAAAACGAAAGGAGCTGCAATAGGAAAAGAAGTATTTCCCTTGCACATGCGAGTAGGAAAGATCATCAAGGTACAAGATCATCCCAATGCGGATTCGCTGTATATTTTAACCGTCAATCTTGGTAGCAAGATTGGAAACAGGCAGGTCGTTGCGGGCATTAAAAAATATTTTTCCAAAAAAGAGTTGGAAGGGAGAAAAACGGTGTTTTGTGTCAATCTGAAACCAGCAAAATTACGCGGCGAAGTAAGTGAAGCCATGGCGTTGATGGCGGAAGATGAGCAGCATCATCTTGCGTTCCTTGATGCGGGAAAGGCAGATATTGGAGATGAAGTACAGTTTGCAGGATTATCGAGCGGATCAAAGGAAGTAACGTTTGAAGAGTTTAAAACATTAAAAATGATCGTTTCTCAAGGGAAAGTAGTGTTTGAAGGCAAACCGTTACGGACAGCGTCCGGTGATATAACCGTAAAAGGGGTACAGGAAGGAGCCAGGATTTGTTAGTATTTACTTGTTTTGTACTCTTCTTACTTTTTTTACGTATGTTGTACCCTGGTTTTATTATCTCCTTATTTTTATGTACAATTCACGTAAAATTAACCAAAAATAAAGAGATAAAATAATAAAAACCTTTATATATCCTTCTTCGTTTCTCTTATTCTAAATAATGACTGTAAAAAAGGGGAGTCGGAGTAGTACTAGTTCTCGGTTTTTGTTGGGAAGAAATAACAGAAGAAATAAGCGTGGGCAAGTGACTGTTTTTATCATCGTAGGTATCCTTATTTTGTTCCTTTCCGCAGGTATCTTGTATGTTTCCAGAATTGTTGTTAAAGAAAAGATAGGAACGGAAGAGGAGCCGGTTATTGCCGTTGTTCCCCAAGTATTTCAGCCGCTTCAAACGTATACGGAGAATTGCCTGACTCAGATTGGTATGCAAGGTTTACGTATCTTAGGAGAACAAGGCGGGTATATTTATCCTGATTTAGCAGGCACATATTCTCCTACGCAGCCAACGGATAGTGACGGGCTTAACCTGGAGCCTTTGAAAGTTCCGTATTGGCATTATAACATTGACAAGAATACAGTAGATCGGATTACATTTGCTTCCTTGCAGCCAGAGTTATTTATTGAAGATGATCCTGAATTAAGTATTGAAGGGCAATTGCGCCGTTTTGCCATGGAAAAACTGGATGGTTGTTTGGCGGGATACACTCCTTTTTTTGAACAGGGGTTTAGTATCAATCAGGGCGCAATCACTGATGTTGGTGCAATCATTGGAGAAACCGGAGTGTCTTTTCTGTTAACGATGGATGTGGATGCAACTCTCGGAGAGGCAAAACATCGCATGGAACAATTCTTTGTTCGAATACCGCTTGAACTCAAACGTTACTATGAAACGGCAGCGCAGATCTCGGGAGCGGAGAAGAATTATAGTTTTCTGGAACGGCAGGGCATGGAACTCATCGCTATTTATTCACGGGTTGATGCGGATTTGTTTCCCCCCACGTCTGATGTGGGGTATGAGTTTTTTTCCGTTCTTTCCTGGAGTGAAGTGCAGCTGAAGAATAAATTCATTGCGCTGTTAACCTCAAATGTTCCCTTGCTGCGCTTTTTGGGCAGCAGCAATTTTTATTATGCTACCTTTCCGGAAGGAAATCGCCTTGCCCAGAAAGTTGTTGATAACATGGTTCTGCCGCTGATCGGAGCGGAGGATCTGGAAATAAGTTTTGATTATTTCGGCTGGGAGCCTTATTTTAAGATGAACAGCGAAGCCGGCGTCTACAAGCCGGAGCATCTTTTTGTTAATTTTGGCCCGCTGAGTTTTGGCACGCAGCGCTATGAAGCGCATTATGATTCCAGCTATCCTGTCCTCGTTACCATCCGCGATCCTGCGGCTTTTGCAGGTGAAGGATACGAGTTTGTCTTTGCCATGGAGTCAAATATCCGCAACAATGAGCCTGCCGTGGGAGGAGTACTGGAAACATTTCCGAGAAAAGTTACTCCTGCCAGCTGTGATGAAGAGCAGCGGACGACGGAACTCATTAAGACGGTTGTTGTTGACAGTTTTACCAAAGAGCCAATTGAGTTGGTGAAAGTGGGGTTTAGCATTCCCGAGCAGGCGGAATGCGAGATCGGGTTATCTAACAAGGCTGGAGTCGTGGAAAGCAAGTATCCTGCTGCCTATGGCGGCGTGATAAATTTTGTTCACCCGGAATATCTGAAAAACTTCTATCCGATCAACACCTATAAAGTTAAAGATGAGCCGCAGCTGCTTGGCTATGCCGTTGCTGGTGTTGAAGAACCGGAGAAAGTTATCGAACTGGACAGGCTTCGCTGGATCAATGTCAGCGTGAAAAAGAAAGAAGTGAAAAAATGTTTGACGCCTCTTGTCTGCCAATGGACTACCTCAGGGCCTTTGCCACCAGGTTTGGCCGAAGCAGCGGGTATCGCAGGCGGGTTAAGCATCCTTCCATACCGGGAAATTAGCTGTGAGAAGGGGGAGCGGCAGTGTTTCTTTAATTCAAAAGGATCGTTGTTTGATCCCGGCGAAGCGGTGGTGGAGTTTGAGGTTGATGGAAGTTTAAGTAAATACAATGCCTATCACTTCTTGGACAAAGAAGTTGAACTTAAGGAAAATGAGGAAGTTATTCTTAATCTGGAACGCATCGGCGGGTTCCATGAAGAAGTGCGCGGTGATCAGTTTTTTGTGACGATTTCTGTCAAAGGAAATGAAAGCACGGCCGTGCAGCTCGTGCCGGGAATCTATAAAGTGCAGGGTATGGCGAGCACAGCAGAAAATATTATCATCCCGCTGGAACGCCGTTGTTTTAAGTATGATATTTTTTTCGGCATTGAAAAAGAAGATTGTTTTCCCGTGCCCAACAGCACCATTGAAGGGTTTGCCAATGGCAATATGCAATGGGATACTGAAGACACCTATCTCGTTATTACACCAGATGATTTATACACCTCGCAGCATCTGACGTTATTCGTGTTAACGCAGGACATCT
>JAGVYN010000016.1 GCA_018303265.1 Candidatus Woesearchaeota archaeon | reverse complement strand
GGCTCTGTAGAAAATGTAGGTAGTGTCAATTCACGTAGCACCATTTTGCTATACTTCAAGCCGAGAAGGGGGAAGTCCCATCCGGGGAACCTAGGCAATTCCATTAAAAAAATCAAGTGCGAAGTCTGACACTACCCGAACGAAGAGAGATTTTCTACAGAGCCGAAATTCTTTTCTTTAGGATAATCTTCTGCCCATTTTTGATAAAACTTTAAAAAAAGCATACCCATTTTTTCATCATGGCACTTCATTTCACAAAAACCCTGCCTGACGCGTTAGAACAGATTAACTTCCAAGGAGAATATAAAGAGTTTATAATTCATGAAAAAGAAGAACTGAGGACCATCACCAATTCCGACGAAATGGTTTCTTTATATGGAAAGGTAAAGTGGGAAATAGTCGATATACTTAATCAAGAATACAGTATGATCCTAGAAGCGCCATTTGATCTGTATCATTGGTTAGACCATCACGAAAATGATGAAGTTGCTTATTTTATAAATGAGGCGGGCTCTAATTGTTTGAATTATGCCGAATTTAAAATGCCCTCCAAATTTCATCTTTGGTTGGGAAGAAAAGGATTTGTTATTGGAATCGAACAAAAAGGCAAAGGATTTAATGCCAAAGATATCCATCAGAATAAACAAAAGGAAAATCAAGGGGCAGCGTTTGACTTTTTTAGAAGATGTGATAGTGTTGTATTTTTTGATCAGTCTCAAGACGCAAGGACTGTCTATTTAGAGTATATTTTTTAAATGGTTATCCGCTTTGTGTTCTTATGTATAAACTAAAACAAATCCCGGAAGATTTTATTGTAAAAGAAATAAGTACGGTTCAGGCTAATAATAAAGGGAAGTATCTTTATTTCAAAGTAACAAAGAGAAATCGAAATACGCTTGATGTCGTTAAAGAATTAGCGAACCGATGTAACATCAAAGAAAAACAAATTGGGTTTGCCGGAAGCAAAGATAAACATGCGGTAACGGAACAAATTATTTCTGTTTCTGGTGTTGCAAGAGAAAAAATATCAAAAACAAATATCGATAATGTTACGTTAGAATTTATCGGATGTGGAAGCGAACCGATCAATCTAGGAGATCTGGAAGGAAATCATTTTGAAATCGTGGTGCGAAATCTTGAAGAAGTCAAAATACAAAAAACACTCTATTGTGAGAACTATTTTGACGAGCAGCGATTCTCTCAGAACAATAAAGAAATCGGCAAGCATCTTATTAAAAAAGAATTTGGAAAAGCCATCGAATTGATCGATAATAAACAATGTAATGCTCATCTTGCAAAAAACAAGAATGATTTCATCGGCGCATTACAACTCCTGCCGATACGACTTCTGAGGATGTATGTCAATGCCTATCAAAGTTACTTATGGAACGAAGCCGTATCTCAATATGTGGGAAAGAAAGGAACAGTCGTAAAAAAAGTGATGTATTCGCTAGGAGAATTGGTATTTATCAAAGAATATTTTGACGCGAATATTCCCCTGATCGGATTTGATACTTCCACAATTGAAAATAAAGAAATGAGTGGCATCATCAGCACCATAATGAAAAAAGAAGGGATAACGTACCACGACTTTATTATCAAACAGATACCTCCACTGACGTTAGAAGGAGAACTTCGTCCCCTCTTTTGTAAAGTTAAAAATTTGAACATCGGACCAGCGGAAAAAGATGAACTAAATCCCAAAAAGAAAAAAGTGAAATTATCTTTTTCTCTTCCCAAAGGAAGTTATGCCACGATGGTTATCAAACGCCTTTTCTAGCGCACTTGTCACATATTCCCGTCATGTCAACTTGAAAATGACATATCTTTTCTTTCAATTGCACAAAATCAATATTTTTGATATTGATATGCTTCACGTCTCCGCAATTCTCACAGGTAAAGTGGCAATGATTCTTCTTATTTGTGGAATAAATAGTTTTACGCTTACAGAGATAGGAATGAACGTCTCCTTTTTCCGCACAATTCTTCAAAAAACGGTACACGGTGGCAATTCCTATGGTTGAATCCAGCTTTGCTGCTTTGTGATACAGTTCTTCCGTATCAAAAAAAGAAGTGAGTTTCTCAAGTTCCTGCTGTAAGATCTTTTTCTGTTTCGTCATCCTCATCTCGGTCATCCTCGTCTTATTGATAATGAAAATCAGTAAAATATATAAATCATTCTTTTTATCGATGTTAATATGGTCGCCAGAGCGGTGTATACGATTGTAAGCGTCATCATTGTTTCCCTTGTTTCTTTTATCGGCATTGTCTCATTATTGCTGAAGAAAAAGGATCTTAGTAAAATCCTCCTTATCTTGGTAAGTCTCTCAGCGGGAACCTTGCTCGGAGGAGCATTTCTCCATCTCCTGCCGGAAGCAGTGGAAGAACAGGGATTCGGACTTCCCGTGTCATTATCTGCCTTAGCGGGCGTTCTGGTTTTTTTCATTCTTGAAAAATGGATTCACATGCAGCGCTGTGAAGCACCGCAAGCTCATACGTCCCATGCCTATCCGCTTCTTCACGAAACACATAAACATCACCTGGGAATTCTTACTCTTGTCGGCGATGGGATGCATAACTTTCTGGACGGCCTGGTCATTGCCGGAAGTTACTTGGTAAGCGTTCCCGTGGGCATTGCCACGACCATCGCTGTTGTCCTGCACGAAATACCACAGGAAATTGCTGATTTTGGCGTGTTATTATATGCCGGGTTTTCCAAAGCCAAAGCGTTGCTGTTTAACTTTTTATCCGCAGCCGTGGCGATTGCGGGAGCAGTGGCAGGATTACTTCTTGGAGCAAGAGGGGAAGCTTTCATCCTGTTTATTTTACCTTTTGCTGCGGGAGGATTTATCTATATCGCCGGGGCAAACCTCATCCCTGAATTGCATAAAGAATGCAGCCTAAAAGAAACGGTGTGGCATCTTCTCGCGTTACTGCTGGGCATGGCCTTGATGGTCGCCGTGCTGTTTTTGGAATAAAAACCGCAATTTATTTAAAACACATTCTTTCTTTTCAATAGTATTGGGCCTGTGATGTAATGGATACATACCTAAGCACAGTTTTAGGCAAGAGCCAAAAAGCATGGTAGGCTTCATGAGGGGACAAACCTCAGGCCAAGGACCTGCTCATCAGGGTTCGAAATCTTGCAGAACGAAAGTCCCTGCAGGCCCATATTTTTCCCGAAACGTATATAAACACCATTAACCTCTCCTGAAAAATGGCTCAAAAATTCACTGTTATCGTCGAACAAGGAGAAGATGGCTATTTAATTTCTGATGTGGTGGAACTTCCTGGGTGCCACACGCAAGCAAAAACATATGATGAACTAATTAAGCGAACGAAAGAAGCCATTTCCCTCTATTTGGATGTCCAAGGTTCTCCTGGAAAAAGTAAATTTGTCAGTTTGCAACAAATTGAAGTAGAGGCATGAGACAATGTCAGGCACGTTGCCTCTCATGAAGGCCAGAGATATGGCTAAAGTTCTGGAGAAGTTGGGCTTTGAGTTTAAGAGACAGAAAGGAAGTCATATGTTTTTCGGTCATCCTGATGGAAGAACAACAGTAATTCCCAATCATCCTACGGAACATGTTGATCGTGGTTTGTTGAACAAAATTATTAAACACGATCTGCAAATAAGTAGAGAGGAATTTATGAAATATATATAAATACTAAAAAAGGTGAGAGTATGATGAACCCAAAAATTTTAATCAACCAATCGGTTGCCATTTTATGTGATGGAAATAACATTGAGCGAAGCATCCATGAATTAAGTAAAACAACAACCACGATGGTCAATTTTGACACGTTAATTCACAGATTATTGTTGAATAGAAGTCTGAACCGCTTGATTTATTTTCGTGAAGGAAAGAACATTTCCTCCAAATTAGCGGAACGGTTACATGAACATTATCATGGCTCGGTTGTTCCCTGCCATAAATCAGCAGATATTCCCCTTTCAATTAAGGCGACGCAACTGGCTTCAAAAGTTGACACGATCATCATCCTGTCGGGCGATTCTGATTATGTGGAATTAGTGCGGCATTTGAAAAGTGAAGGCGTGAGGGTGGAAATAGCTGCCGTGAAAGAAACAACGGCCAAAATTCTCATTGACGAAGCAGATTTCTTTCATCCCATAACCAAAGAAGACTGGTTTGTCTATACTCCGCCAAAAACTGCTCACCGCAGAATGCAGCGGTAAAAATTTCTTCTCGTAAAACGAGCAGAAATGACTGCGGTAATGATAAGCAAGTGCAAAGCACTTAACTTCACAAGATATGCATAAAATCTAAATACGACAAAGACAACCTGTGCTTTGATGTCAGCTATTCCCCAGATCACCAAACTAAATCTAGAAGAAATTCCAAAAGGGGTTATTTGGAAAGCGCAGTTTCATATCGTCTCTGACGGGTTAGGTAATCCTATCCTCATTCCTTTACTCATCGCGAGAGGAACAAAACCAGGACCAGTTGTTGGTCTTACGGCAGCAGTCCATGGTAATGAAATCAACGGCCTTCCCGTCATTCAACGAGTCTTCCAAAATCTTCATCTTCCTTCATTATGCGGGACAGTCGTTGGAATTTTGGTCGTAAATGTTCCTGGATTTCTGGAACGGAAACGCCAATTCAACGATGATACCGACCTAAACTATAAAATGCCAGGAAAACAGAATGGCAATCGCAGCGATGTCTACATCCACCGCCTTCTTGAACATCTTGTAAGTAAAGTCCATTATCTTGTGGACTTGCATACCGCCAGTTTTGGCAGGATAAACTCATACTACGTCCGCGCCGACATGACTCATCCCATCATCCACCAGCTGGCCTTGCTGCAAAATGCACAAATTATTCTCAACCATCCCGGAAATAAAGGAACACTCCGTCATGCCGCCGTTGAAAGAAATATTCCAGCCATTACCGTTGAATTGCGTGATCCCCATACCTTCCAAAAAGACATTATCCATGAATCAGTAGTAGGAATTACCAATATTTTGAAATATCTTAGCATGCAGGAAGGAACAATTGTTCCGTCTAATGAGCCTGCAGTTGTCTGCCATCATTCGTATTGGCTGTATACAAATCATGGCGGCTTACTAGAAGTTTTCCCGCCGCTTGCATCTTTTGTTACAAAAGGAGAGCCTATTGCACAGGTAAAAGACCCGTTTGGGGAAGTACTAACAGAGTACACAGCACCAGAAGGGGGCATAATTATCGGCAAGAGTGTTGACCCCATTAACCAAACCGGTTCAAGAATTTGTCATCTGGGAATTATCGGAAACAGAGAATAATAGGAGTACAATAAAACTCCCTCATAAATTTTAGAAGAAAAAAATGTTTTAAAAAAGATTACATAAATAATGGCCTACGCTCTACAGCGCAGACCCGAGAGACATCTCTCTATTTTTTTTTTGAACCCTTTGCAGCTTTCTTTTTTGCCATGGTAGATATCACCTCTTTTCGTTGTTATTATTACCATATATCAAACTCAGTTTCTCCATCCTCATCAGTTTCGTCATCATCCAACTCGCTCTCTTTATATTCTTCTCTCACGACTTTATCTTCATCATGTTCAAATTCTTTATAAGTATATGCACTCTTCATTTTTGGCCCCCTTTTCATATTGAGAAAACCAGAGCAACAATTAGCAAACCTACACTTCCAAAAACAACTTTCTCATCTAACCTCATTTTGAATAAAGAAAGAATTATTTAATAGTATTTATATTTTTCTAGAGTATCCCCTTTTCACTAGAGCATCCCATTACAGCAGTAAGCTTATAGAGGTCGGGGGCAAGCGAGCTATGCCCTGACAGGGATGGATATGTAAGACCTTTACGTAACACTGTCAAAACTTTTATATAACCGCCTCTCTTCTATATGCAGATGGTTTTAGAAAAACTGGGGGAT
The DNA here is from genome assembly GCA_018303265.1 of Candidatus Woesearchaeota archaeon. Classification (GTDB taxonomy): domain Archaea; phylum Nanobdellota; class Nanobdellia; order Woesearchaeales; family GW2011-AR9; genus JAGVYN01. Next base: position 18,953 of record JAGVYN010000016.1, on the reverse strand, counting down.
TCTTTAAGGAATACGCTTAGTAAAATTACCAATGCAGTTTTTGTAGATGAAAAACTCATTAATGAGCTTGTAAAAGATATTCAACGGGCGCTTCTGCAATCTGATACCAATGTGCAGCTGGTGTTTGATTTAAGTTCAAAAATTAAAGAACGAGCCAAGGAAAAAACGCTTTCGGGAATGACCCAGCGGGAACAGATCATCAAAATTGTCTATGAAGAATTAACAAATTTTCTCGGTAAAGAAGCAAAAGAAATCAAAATTACCAAAAAACCGACGCAGTTGATGCTGGTTGGCCTGTTTGGTTCCGGAAAAACCACAACTGCCGGCAAACTCGCCAAATTCTACAAGAAACGAGGATATAAAGTTGCCGTGATGCAGACAGACACCTGGCGGCCTGCCGCCTATGACCAGCTGGAACAGTTAGCAAGTACGGTCGGTGTTGATTTTTTTGGCATAAAAAAGGAGAAAGATCCTCTCAACATTTACCTCGCCTTTGAAAAAAAACTGAAAGAATATGACCTGGTTATTATTGACACTGCTGGAAGAGATGCGTTATCCGAAGAATTGATTCAGGAATTAAATCATCTTAATGCCTCTATCCATGCAGATGAGCGTCTTTTAGTTATTTCCGCAGACATTGGCCAGGCGGCGCAGAAACAGGCGCAGGCCTTTCATGAAACGGTACAAGTCACGGGCGTTATTGTGACAAAATTAGAAGGAACCGCCAAAGGCGGCGGGGCCTTGTCTGCCTGTGCCGTAACCAAATCATCGATTACTTTTATCGGCGTTGGGGAGAAGATTGATGATCTGGAGATGTTCCACCCGCAGCGTTTTGTAGGACGGCTCATTGGCATGGGAGATCTTGAATCTTTATTAGAGAAAGCAAAAGAAGCCATCACCGAAGAAAAAGCCAAGGACATGCAGGAAAAATTTCTGAAAGGCGAGTTTAACTTAATTGACTTGTATGAACAGATGAAAGCACTGAAGAAAATGGGCTCGTTTGGCAAAATCATGGAAATGATTCCTGGGATGGGACAGTTAAAAATGCCGAAAGAACTCCTTGATGTGCAGGAAGGAAAAGTAGAAAAATGGCGGCATGCGATGGATTCGATGACCAAGCAGGAATTGGAAGAGCCGGATCAGATTAATGCTGAGAGAATTGACCGCATTGCAGCCGGTTCCGGGTTAAAGATAGCGGAAGTGCGGGAATTGCTTAAACAGTACCGCCAGTCAAAGAAAATGATGAAATTGTTTAAAGGAGAAAAAGATATGAGCAAGCTCATGAAACGGATGGGAGGAAAAATGCCCCAAGGATCGGGTAGATGATGTGAAAAATGAAAAAAGAAATAGATATCCACAGAGCTTATCTAAGTATTAATACTATCAAGATCTCTCAACTTCTTGAAACAATACAGGAACTTCAAGTATTGCTTGAACCGACAAAAAAAGAACTTAATAGTCTTAAAAAGACAGCTGAATACTCCCAGAAAAAGAGGGAAGCAACCACTGAGATTAGATTGCAAGTTGTTCCCAGATTTTTTAGAGAAGAAGATCTTGAAGAGATCATTACAAAAATAGAAAACGTGCAAGTTCTTGCAAAGAGATTAAGCTCTTTTTGGGGAAACCAGATAAAGCCCGTCGTAAATAATTTGCGGCGTGTAAAAACTATTTACAGAATGTAAAAAAAGATAACGATCAATCAAGAGAAATTATTATCGCTTATTTATTTTTCAAAAGGCGTCTCTTTTCGAAAGCCGCAGTTCTTGCAATACTGCACGGTGAATAATCCATCCGTATATTTATGCTGGCCTTCATGAAGTTTTTGTTTACATTCAGGGCAGTTGGTGATCATAGAGAACCATACTTTGGTACGTATTTAAATAATTGTTGGATCAAACCAGGTGATTGGTGCGAAATACCATACCTGAAGTTATTATCTTTCATTTCGGATAAAAACAATTGAGAATGTGTAACGCTTCATCTTCACTTGTATTTTTAAATTCTTTCTCAAGCCATTTTGTAGGATGATTATACTCATCAAGATAGACTTCAAAGTGATCTCGTACCTTTTGCGCAAAAAGAGATTTCTCACGGCTCAGCAAGGTAAGGTAATCCACAAGGCAGGCAGCTCTAATTTCAATAGCGATCATTGCCCCATCATCAAAATTCAGATAGATGCAAGCGCTTTCTTCGCCTTTTTCTATATCTAAAAATTCCGGATTGGAATTACTTGGAGCGCAATAAGTAACATCTAATGAACCATTGGTGGAACGAGTGACAAGAGGATTTTCTTCATCTTGTTTACACCTAATACGCCGTGAAAGAACAAAAGATTCAAATAAGTGTTCTAATGCCATTATCTCACACTTTACTAACTTACACTTCAATAATTTTTCCCGTCTTGCCCACGTTCATCACCCTTGTTTTGCCGATCATTTCTTCAATTCCATGCGTTTCGTGAATATGACCACAAATATGAACATCTGGCTGGAATTCTTCAATTGCTTTCCGCACGCCGGAACTTCCGGGAAACAAGCCTAAGCCCAAGATGCTTTCACTCGGTTGCACATGGGTGACCATGATTTTCCTTTTCACATCTTTCAGTTGCATATGGGCTCTCTTGAGGGTCATAAAGAATTCTTCTTCCGTTAATTGATGAAGACCAATATCCGCATACCCGCAGCCAAAAATACCCACATCGCCTTTTTTGAGGACATACCCATGCAGATCTTTTACTCCATATCTCTCTACGAGAAATCCTGTCTCTGCCAATCCTTCATGATTCCCAGGGAGAACCGCAACTTCTAATCCTTTCTCTTTAAATGGCCCTACCAGGCCTTCCACATTTCCCTGATTATCTGCAATGTCGCCCGCTAAAATAACGAGATCGACCTTTTCTTCCGCTCCTTTGGCAGCCATCTTTCTGATGAAATGGCGGTCTCCGTGCACGTCGCTTAAGGCAAGAATTTTCATGGGTAGATGAATTTTGAAGAGATTTTATAAAATTTGTGTTTTTTGTTATTCGTAAGTAGCTAATTGACGATTAAAACGCTACCTTCCTTTCAACTTCAAATCAAGAACCAGATCTTCCAATTTCCGCAGATCATATTTCACGGCATCAACCTTCCGCCGAATTTCGTTGTCCCGGAAATCAAATTTTAACAATTCTCCATAAATCATATCCACTTCGTCTTTAATCGCGCCTACTTTCTCCACCTCTCCTTTTCCTGCCAGGAATACTGCTTTTCTCACCAGTTCGCCAGGTAAGTCCGCTAACCCCAACACGAAATGCTCCGCAGCAACGGCGAGATCGGGAAGTTTTCCTGTTTTGACAAAATGATAGTAGAGGACGGCTTCAACGTATTCCGCAATGGCCACTTTATAACTTCCTTCAGAGACCATCCTTTGGCTATGCTTGGCAATGGCATCAAGTTTCTTTTTTTCCTGCTCGATTTGTTTTACCAACTGGGCAGCGGGACTCATCTCTTCCCGATGAACAGCATAAATTATTTGTTTGCTTAGTTTAAGAACATCTCTGCTCTTCTTAATCAGATTTTCACGTTCCGTGTCATAGGCCTGAATTTCCTGCCGTACTATTGTAAAGTTCACCATGCTCTTCTAAACTCCAGGTTACTTTATAATTCTTTCTTATGTGATTTAAAACAAAATAAACAAAACTTTTATAAAACAATGATATATCTTTGGAACTTATGGATTTAGGGGGTTATGATAAAATGCAAGAAAGTTTACGACCATTAGATACGTTAAATGCAGCACGCGGAAAAAACGTGATGGTGGACCTTAAAAACGGATACCGCTACGTTGGAAAACTAAAATCATTTGACATTCACATCAACGTCGTCCTGGAAGACGCAGATGAATACAAAGATGGAGAAATGCGGCGAAAATTGGGAACTGTTTTTGTTCGCGGCGATACAATAACTATTCTCTCACCAGCATAGAAAATGACTAAAGGAACAGCAGGCCATGGCCGGAAGAGCGGCAAGAAAACGCATATTCGATGCAGACGATGCGGCGAGCATACCTATCACGCGCGAAAGAAGAAATGCAGTTCCTGCGGATATGGCGCAACGACGACAATGCGTTCATACGCGTGGAACAAGAAGTCTTGATTTTCTTAGAATCTTTTCCAGCAATCCCATGAGAATAAATGTCGGTTCAATAAATAATGTCAAAGTTCAGGCAGTTAGAGAAGCCATTCGTGATTATGATTTTTTATCAAGTGCAACAGTTTCTGGAATAGATGTTCGTTCTGAAATTTCTGAGCAGCCTAAATCACTTGAGGAGACTATTCAGGGAGCGAGGAATAGAGCACGAAATGCGTTTCAAAACTGCGATTATAGCTTTGGCCTAGAATGTGGATTAATGCAGGTTCCCACTACAAAGACCGGTTACATGAATGTCTGTGCTTGTGTAATCTATGATTCACAGAATTACCATCTTGGTTTGTCTTCCGCATTCGAGTATCCTCCAGAAGTCACAAGACTTGTTTTTGAAGAAGGATTGGATATAAACCAAGCCTCTTATAAGAATGGTTTAACAAAAAATCCAAAAGTTGGCTCTGCAGAGGGAGCTATTGGCATACTTACTCATGGCAGATTGCCCAGAAAAGAGTATATAAAACAAGCAATCATGATGGCTTTAATACACTGAAGGACATAAATAATTAATTTTATTTGTTATGTCCTTCATATATAGTGTCGGCTAGTTAGTACTCATTTATTTATGTCCGCCACTATACATTTAGAAAATTCAGAGATATATGCTGCAAGACACTTATGAACTTATGATTTAGTCTTCTTCCACAATGAGCTTAAATTGGGGAGTTGCATTTAATTGTTCAAAACAGAGGTCTCTAACTCCATTAAAAGAAATGAGATAACATAATTGAGGGTTAGCAGTTAATTTTGCTATTTTAAAGCGGCAGGCATCCTGCTGCAAGGCATCAGAGATAGCATTACAAGTGGTAACATTTTCGGTATTCTTTGCTACAGAAAGAATACAGCCATTTCTTTTCGCGTTAAACAAAAAATCACAGAAGAGAGAGTTATTTGTGTCAAAGGCAACATCATTAAAACAGTCATCTCTTTGCTCTTCATTCTGCACAAACATACACTCATCAGCATTATTGGCAGTCATTCCAAAAAACGAATGACAGTTATCTTCCCAATAAACATCAGAAATATTCTTACAGAGTTCTGGAGAGGAAAGAATTTCCGCGATCTTCTCTTGACAGTAGCCTTTCGTTTTTTCGTTCTGAATAAGATCGCAGACAGCTACATCTTTCTTTTCTTTTGCTAATTCAGCCACGCAGGAATCACGAAAGTTCTCGTTCTGTATCTTGCTGCATTTTAACGATTCAAAATAACAATTATCACGGGCCGCTCCTTCCAGGGAACTGCATTCACCAGATGGATCTTCATCAGATGGATTTATAATAGCGCCCCCGGTAAAATTACAGGCGGTAACAAAAAGAAGTACAATAAGCAGGAGTGTGATAAAAACTTTCATTTTTTGAATTGTTGAGAAAATTTATTTTTAAGTTTTATGTAAGTAAAGTATATGTATGGATATCGTAAAGATGATGTAAAGATGAATCTTAAATAGAAAAGTATAAAAAACAAGCGAAAAACTGAAATAACTATGTGGACGTGCCGGAGTGGCCAAACGGGATGGATAGTTCCAATAAAAGAATTAGTCCAAGCTTAGGTTATTCTGGCGAAAGGTGTAATGAGCCTTTGGCAATGAACAGAAGACACCCATTGGGTTAGTCCCTACGCAGGTTCGAATCAGATCTCCCAGATCTGGCAGGGGGATTCGCGGTCATCGTGTTCCCGCTCATAAGATTGGAGAGATTTACGAAAGCCCTGCCGTCCACACCATTTTTTTTAGAAGAATTTTAGAAGAAAAAAATAATTTTTATCTAAACACCCTTAAACAATTTAGCCACGTTTTTCCTGCCGATTTCCAGAATAAACGCCGCTAATCTCGGCCCTTTTTCTTTATTAATCAATATCTTATACGCCGCTTTGAAAAACTCTTGGGGGGAAATAGCATGATTCTTACATAAGACATACATCTCTTCATGCAAATCAACATCCGTCCACTCCCGTTCCAATAATTTTTGGGCAAGACCATGGATGAGTTTTTTCTGGGGTGCTGTCAACTGCACTGCACTCTTCTCTTGCACGGAAAACGTAAACTCTTCCGGCGCATATTTCTGGAGCCAATTCTTAGCGCACTCCGCTCGGATGCGCAGGCGCTTCTTATCATGCTGATTCTTCAACTCTTTTTCAAAATACTTCACCACTTTGTCAACATCAAGATTGTTTATTTGCAGCAATGTGGTAAGATGCCTGAATCCCGGCTGGTACGGAATTGAAGAAGGTATTTTGCCAATATAACTTAATTCATAGGCCACTTTTTCTTTCACTGCCTTTTTATCGCCTACTTTTTCCATTCCAAAATAAACACGCTCGGTTCTATCGAAATCTTCGTATATTTTAAGCACGTCAGCATCAAAACTTATCGCAAACTCACGGTTTGGCCGAGTGCCGGCGAAAAGGTAGCGGGTAACCTCCGGTTCATAAATTTCCAGAACGTCTTTAAGGGTGATGACATCCCCTTTTGAGCTGGACATCTTGCCACCCATCCCTTTCAGGCTGATGAAATCATACATCACATAACTGGGAGCATCAAAGTTCCAGACCTGTTTTGAAATCTGCTTGCCCGTATCGTAACTTCCGCCTACGGTGGAATGATCCTTCCCGCCTGGCTCAAAATCAACGCTTTCATAATGCCAGCGCATGGGCCAGTCTACCCGCCATTTCAGCTTGGTTAAGGCTGGTTTCTTTTTGAAATCAAACGTATCTTTATGCCCGCATGCACATTCATAGCTGAGAATATATCCGCCGGACCATTGTAAAGAATTGATCGTGTCCTTCCCGCATTTTTCACAGAAGACGGCAATCGGCAGCCATCCTTTTTCGAGAGGCTCTTCCCGAAACTGATTCAGGATTTTGATTATAGTTTGCGTATTCTCCAAGGCATGCTTTATCTCTGCGGCATATTCCCCAGAACGATACTTTTTTGCCTGATAGAGAAATTCCGGTTCTATTCCCACCAAAGGAACAGCGTGCTCAACTTCTTTTTCATGGTGTTCAGCATAACTTGTATGACAGCCAAAAGTATCAGGAGTATCGACGATCGGTTTTCGCAGGTATTGCTGCAGCAGCTCCGGCTTGGGCATGTTGGCAGGAACTTTTCTGAAGACATCAAAATCATCCCACGAATATAAAAACCGAACTTTCTTCCCTCTCTTTTCCAGCGCTCTCTTCACAAGGTCAACGGTGATTATTTCCCTAAAATTACCGATGTGGACCGTCCCGCTGGGAGTGATTCCCGCAGCGACGGTATATTTTTTCTTGTCGCCCTTCTCCCTGATAATGTTTTCAGCAGCGATATCCGTCCAGTGATAGGATGTTTCTTCTTCGGCCATGGAATTGAATTAATAAGAGAGATTATTTAAACGTTTCTTCATTACTTTTATAAACTAAAATGATTTCATTCTTAGAGAGGTGATAGATTGATCATTACCAGCTGCGGCAATTCCATAGAAATTGCGAAAAAACTTGCCAGGAAACTAAAAGTAACCTATTCACCGCTCACGATTTCTGCCTTTCCTGACGGAGATATTTACCTAAAATATAATACGCCGTTGAAAGGAAAAAAAGTGGTGATCGTGCATTCCTTCCAGCCGCATCCCGACATGTCTCTTTTTGACGTCATTTTCGCTGCGGAAACTGCCCGTACACTCGGTGCAACAAAAGTAATTCTCGTGGCGCCCTATTTAGCGTATATGAGGCAGGACACCCAATTTCATCCAGGGGAAGCTGTTTCTTCCAAAATCATGGCTAAACTCTTAAACAAATCCATTGATAAGATCATTACTATCGATCCTCATCTCCACCGCTATAAATCATTAAAAGACATCTTCACCATTCCGGCAACAAAAGTAACAGTCAATGATCTTATCGCAGCATACATCCAAAAAAACGTCAAGAATGTCGTCATAATCGGTCCTGACTGGGAATCATACCAATGGGCGGAATCAATCGCGAAGCAGATTAACGTCCCTGTCACAGTTCTTGAAAAAACAAGATACTCTGCACGAAAAGTGGAAGTTAAAATGAAGAAAGCCATCCTGATCAAAGACAAGAACGTCGTCATTGTTGATGATATTATTTCCACTGGCCATACGATTGCCGAAGCAGCTAAAAAAGCGAAGAAAGCAGGAGCAAGAAGTATCACCGCTATCGGCGTGCATGGCTTATTTGTGGAAAATGCTGTAGATAAGTTGAAACATGCCGGCGTCAACAGAATTGTCACGACCAATTGTATCCAACACCCGACAAATAAAATTGATGTTACTCCGTTGTTGATGGAAGAGTTAAAAAAAGAAAAGAAATAATGAAAAAACAGAAGATAATAAAGTAATATAAGAATCAAATAATATAAAATATAATCACGCTGCTTTGCGCCTTGCTCCTATAGTGGAGGACAAAAATAATTGATCATTTGTCCTCCAGTATATCCCGAAGGACATAACAAATAAAAATAATTAATTATGTCCTTCGTTATACTTCCAGATCAGCTGCCCATTTTTGAATATTCTCCGCCAGCATCGTATTAGTTTCAATCCATTTTAAGAGATTCTGCACATGCTGATTTAGTTGAAAAAACTCCTCATTTAATTTTTTTCGTACGGCAAGGGTATCAGCATCTTTCTGCTTTGGATTCTTTTCCAATACTGTAAGAAGCTTTTCTTCTTTTTCAACATCAATAATTTTCCCTTTTATCTCTCCCCTATAAAAAGAAACCAGTTTCTTTAATAAGCCGCTGGCAATCTGTAATTCTCTGGCAAACTGTTCTTCTTTTTGTTTCTGCTCCCGCGGCAGAAGAGTTCCAAACTCTTCCAAGAGTGATTCTAATTCATCTTCACTATGAGCGACTCTTTTTTCTTCACGTGCCGTTAACTTAAACAGACGCAGCATCGCCTTTGCTTCACGGAGATCTTTGGGAATATGCTCACTTTCTTCTTCAATTCTCTGTAGATGATCTTGCAATTCTTCTACATAATTAAACTCGGCAGCAAGATGTTTAATTGCATTTTGTGCTTCTTGCTCAATCTTCAACAACTCTTTTGCCATGGGCATTCACCTCAATAGTTTTATCACCAAGAAAGATATTTAAACCTTCCTTTGCTTTATTTTCTTTTTCGTGAATTTCTTTTTCGGAATTAGTTCCTTCATTTATTTCTTCAGTAAAATACTTGTAAATCGGCTGCTGTTCTTGAACTTCTACTTCTTTGTTTGCCTGTCGGGCTAAAACGTACAGAAAATCGCTTAGCCGATTGAGATACCGAATTAATTCGGGATTAATAATAAGTACCTGTTGCACACTTACAAGCGTGCGTTCAGCCCGTCTGGTTATGGCGCGACATAAATGGAGGAACGCGCTGGCTTGTGTTCCCCCAGGTAAAATAAATGCTTTGGGCATTTTCAATTTTTCTTCAAGGCCATCGATCGCCGATTCCAGCTCTTCAATATGCCCAGCAGTAACACGCGGCATGGCTACCTCTAATTTCGTGCCACCAAGATCCGCGCCAACCTGAAATAAATCATGCTGGATCTTCGTAAGCGTTTTGCACAACTGCTCGTCATCAACAAAACATAACGTCACGCCAATCACGGAATTTAATTCATCCAGCGCTCCGAAGGCCTCAATGCGCGGATCATCCTTCGGCACTAACCCGCAGCCAAAAAATGTGGTTTTTCCCTGATCACCTATTTTTGTATAAATTTTCATGGCGTATACCTTTTAATCTCACACTTCTCATCTCACTCGCCGATCGTTATAACCTGATCTTCATAACTTCCATCGCGGTAAATGGTTATCCCCTTACACTTTTCTTTCCATGCCAGGAGGTATGATTTTTCAACATTCTTGATCGAAGCCGTTCTGGGAAAATTAATCGTCTTGGAAATCGAATTGTCAACGTACTTCTGCAGCGTGGCCTGCATCTTGATATGCCATTCCGGAGCAATATCCGGCGCAGTGACGAAAATGTCCCGCACATCTTTGGGAACTTCTTTCAGCTGCTGAAGGCTTCCCTGTTTGGCAATTTTCCGGATGAGTTCTGAGGAATAAAAACCTCGCTCTTGCGCAAGCTGTTCAAAAAATTTATTAAGATATACTAGTTCATTATTTCCTAGCACTGTCTTCTGATAGGAGATCGCAAACAATGGTTCACAGCCAGAAGAAGCATCGGCTAAGATGCTAATCGTTCCCGTCGGAGCAATCGAAATGCAGGCCATATTCCGCATTTTTCGCCCTGCTTTTTCATGATCCGAACCAGGCCATGCTGGACAAACACCGCGCTGTTCTGCAAGTTCAGACGATTTCTCATAGGCCGTGTTTTTGATAAAAGACATCACTTTTTCGGCAAACAGTAAGCCTTCCTCAGAATCATATTTGACGCGTAAGCGGCAAAGAAGATCCGCAAAGCCCATGATTCCCAAGCCGAACTTTCTGGTTTTTTTGGTTTGTTCTTCAATCTCTGGTTTCGGATAACTATTCATGTCGATAACATTATCCAAGAAATGGACAGCAGTCCGGATTGTCTGCCGCAACAATTCCCAGTTGATATCGTTTTGTTCCTCGTTGACAAACTTGTTTAAATTTAAAGAACCAAGGACGCATCCCTCATAGGGAAGCAGCGGCGCTTCACCGCACTGGTTGGTTGTTTCAATTTCACCAAGATGTTTTGCGGGATGTCTTCGGTTAATCTCATCAATAAAAATCAACCCCGGATCACCTGTTTTCCAGGCATTCTGCGTAATCATCGCAAAGACATCACGAGCGCGCAGCCGGCCAACATATTTCTCAGTCTTTGGACTTACCAGATAATATTCACGGTCCGCTTCCACCGCTTTCATGAACCGGTCGGTGACCGCAACGGAGATGTTAAAATTTTTTAAAGATCGCTTGTCATGTTTTGATTCAATAAAACGAATAATGTCGGGATGATCCACGCGCAGCACGGCCATATTCGCACCAGGACGAACGCCACCCTGCTTAATCGCGTCCAACGCGGCATCATAGACGTGAAGAAAAGCCAGCGGTCCCGAAGCCACGCCCATATTTTGTTTCACCAAATCTCCTTTCGGCCGCAATCGTGAAAAAGAAAATCCCGTGCCGCTTCCCCTTTGGTGAATCAACGCGGCATCATACAAAGTCCCAAATATTCCATGCATGGAATCATCAACGGGAAGAACAAAACAGGAACTTAACTGCTGGGTTTTTGTTCCGGCATTCATTAATGTCGGTGAGTTTGGCAGGAAACGCAGCTCGGCCATCATCTCATAGAATTGCTTTTCTGTTTCTGTAATTTTAGCGACGCCGTAATATGTGTCCGCCTCAGCGATATTGCTCGCAACACGCTGCAACATTTGTTTCGGCGTCTCCAAAAGCTGTCCTTGCGCATTTTTCAACAAATAGCGCCGTTCAAGTATCTTTAAAGCTTGATCTGTAAAGAAAAGATTTTCCGTGGCTGACTGCGGACCAAGAATTAATGCCTGCCGCTGGCGCTCCTCGTTCCTTTTATGCCGGTATAGAATATACGCTTTTGCTGTTCTGGCATGGCCATTCTCAATTAACGTTTTCTCCACAAGATCCTGCACATTTTCTACCGTAGGTGTTTTTCCTTGATACTGTTTACCTAATTGCAGGTGAACTTCTTCCGCTAACTGTCTTGCGAGTTCTTTATCTTTTCCTCCCACAGTTTCAGCTGCTCTAAAAATTGCATCCGTAATCTTCGTTAGATCAAAATCCTCCACTCTGCCGTCTCGCTTAACGATACGTTCAATACGAGAGACGTGTTCTTGAGCCATAGTTAAGCTGAAAGCAAAACTTCTATATATGTTTAATTCTTTTATATTATGTAATTAACAAATAAAGATAAAAAATTATACAAAAAAAAATTTAATAGTTATAACTAAAGATAAAAAAGTATAACCATCCTAACTGCATCCCGTTGTTTCACCGCATATTTCACAGAGCATGCACGTGCCATTCTGCCGTAATTGTGTGGCACCGCAACCACTGCATTTCTCTCTTTCTTCATGATCTCCCTTTTCTTTTTCCCGATCAAGGATAAGATTCTTTTCTTGCCGTCTTGTGGTTTCTTCCCCTCTTCCGTTTTCCTGCCGTGCTTTCGTTCCGTTGGCTTTTGCCGCAGGAGTTTCCTGAAGTTCTTCCATAAACTGGGATAGTTCTTTGATCAAAGGATGCCCCTCCACCTGCAGACTCTGCTGAGCAATCACCTGCGGAGAAATACCATTCCGAAGACTGAGATTGATATTATTTACCAGCGCCTGCAATACCGCTTCCTGGACGGGGGTCATTCCTTCCATGGCAAAAGCAATAGATGTAATTTTTCCTTCTGCTTCCATAGCCATTAGCCTACACTCCCTCGGACCAATCCTCACTTTTTTTATGAAACGATTTATGGCAGGTGCATCCTCACTTGTTTGCTCTACATTTTCCAAAATTGTCTTCAACTCGGGGTTGTCTTCCAATGTTGCATTTAACGGCTGGCTCAGTTTAGAACCGTCACGATAAAGAGCAACGGCTTTAATCATCATCGACCAGGAATCATAGTACGCTTGCTTAACTTGCTCCACCGTCCATTCCGTGGGCATGTTAATGGTTTTGGAAATTGCGCCGGAGATAAACGATTGCACAGCAGCAAGCATTTTCAAATGCCCATAGGGATGAATGTAACGCTTTCCTTTCTTGCCACATTTATTGGCGCAGTCAAATACAATGTAATGTTCTTTTTTCAGATGCGGCGCTCCTTCCAGCGTCATCGTGCCGCAGATGTACTCATTTGCGGCATCAATCTCAGCATCTGAAAAACCCAGAGCATGCAAAACATCTCTTTCCTTGCCTTTCATGATTCTTTGATAAAAATCCTTACCCAAAGTCCATTGGTTAAAGACGTGACGGATATCCATGGCATTTCGCAGCTCATTTTCGACAGCAAGGAGCTGGTCTTCTCTTACGCCTTTTGCCCGTAACGATTCTCTGTTAACGTAAGGACATCCTTGCAGTGTTGCATGCCCCAGACAATAAGAGATTATATCTGTCACCTGATCATGGCTATATCCAAGCTTTTTCAAAGCGAGGGGCACAGACTGGTTGACAATTTTAAAAAATCCTCCTCCGGCAAGTTTCTTGAATTTTACCAGAGCGTAATCTGGTTCCACTCCCGTCGTGTCGCAATCCATTACGAGCCCAATCGTTCCCGTGGGAGCAATGACTGTCCCCTGGGCATTTCGAAACCCGTACTGCTCACCCATTTCAATCACCCTATCCCAGGAATCATGAGCTGCACGTAACAAATCTTGGGGACAAAGATCTTGGTTGATGGCAATAGGTTTCACTTCCAACTCTTCATAATTATCAAAATCATATGCAGCACAACGGTGATTACGCATAACGCGCAGCATATGTTCTTTATTTGCTTCATACCGTTCAAACGAACCAAGTACTTTCGCCAATTCTGCCGACGTTGCATACGTATCCCCGGTCATGATCGCCGCTAACGCACTAGCAATAGCTCGCCCTTTTTCACTATCGTATGGAACACCCTGCAGCATTAGTAACGTCCCCAAATTTGCGTACCCAAGACCTAAAGTTCTATACTGATAACTTCGGAGGGCAATTTGTTCAGAAGGAAAATGGGCCATCAAAACAGAGATTTCCAAGGTTATTGTCCACAACCTAACCACATGCCGATACCCTTCCACATCAAACCTTTCCGCAGATTCATCATATAACTTGACAAGATTTATTGAAGCTAAATTACAAGCGGTATCATCAAGGAAATTATACTCCGCGCAGGGATTGCTTCCATTAATCCGGCCATCAACGGGACAGGTATGCCATTCGTTAATAGTAGTATCGTATTGAATTCCCGGATCAGCGCACGCCCAGGCACAGTAGCCAATATCATCCCACAATTTTTCAGCAGGAATGGTGTTGATAGTTTCTCCAGTGATCCGTGATCTCAATTCCCAATCTCTTCCATTCTGCAACGCTTGAAAAAAAGTATTAGGAATACGCACGGAATTGTTGCTATTCTGTCCAGCAACAGTAAGATACGCATCAGACTCATAATGGGTGTCGAATTCCTGTAATGGCAAGTTATATCCCTGGCGGGCAAGATGCAATGCTCGAACAAGATAATTCAGCGGAATGTGATCTCGTGCCGCTTTCTGTAATAAATTCCGTACTTCTTTTTTATCAAGAGGATTCTCTTTGTTTTTGGCAACATCAAGAAGGGCCGACAAGCGTTTCTTCAGAATCTTGCTTCCTGCTACCAAGCTGGCAACCTTCTCTTCCTCGCGAACTTTCCACCAGATAAAATTCTCAATCTCGGGATGATCCAAATCCAAGCACACCATTTTTGCCGCCCGTCGGGTTGTTCCACCAGACTTGATGCTGCCGGCAGCAACATCAAAAATTTTCAAGAAACTCATTAAACCGGAACTGGTCCCTCCTCCTGAAAGACGCTCGCCCTTGCCGCGCAAGCGGGAAAAGTTGCTTCCCGTGCCGCTCCCATATTTGAAGATGCGGGCTTCCCTGGTGAGCAGACTAAAAATACCGCCGTCACGAACAAGATCATCATGCACAGATTGGATAAAACACGCATGAGGCTGTGATCTGGTATAAGCATCCTTGGAATATTCCAGTTTTTGAGTCAAGGGATTAACATAACTGTGTCCTTGCGCCGGACCGGTAAGACCATAGGCCCAATTTAATCCTGTAGTAAACCACTGCGGGCTATTTGGCGCAGCAAGTTGCCCGATAATCATATACACCATCTCTTCATAGAAAACCTGCGCATCTTCTGGCGAGGAAAAATATCCATATTTTTCTCCCCAATACCGCCAGCAGCCGGCAATCCGATGGGCAACTTGCTTGATGCTTGTTTCACTGCCTGTGATAACTTTTCCACTTTCATCAAGAAGCAGTTCACCTGCCTCATTACGGAGCTGGACGCCCGCTTTCCTAAAATATTTCTGGGAAAGGATGTCCGTTGCCACCTGGCTCCAGAAGTCCGGAACTTCCACATCATTCATTTGGAATACAGTAGAACCATCAGGATTTTTAATGACAGAACTTCGTTTTTCATACCTGAACATAGCAAAAGGAGAGATCCCTTCCTGAGTAAAATATCGCGGGATGCGTAATCCCCCTTGTTGAACAACCACACTTTCTGACTTTTCCATCAAAATCCACCTCTTTACATTACGTCTTACTTTCTTGTGTCTTACTTTCCTCTTTATACCATTCTATCCTATGCAATTACTCTATGCAATAAGACTCATCTCTTTTTTAAGCTCTTTCGGATCATCAATTTCCTTATGCACGGACGCAAACCGCAGATAGGCAATCTTATCAAATTTCTTTAACTCTTGCAGCACGAAATGACCAATATCCGTAGTTTTAATCGTACCCATTTTTTTTCGTAGGATTTTTCGTTCAACATTCTGAGTAATCCTCTGGATAACCTCTTCTTCCGCCTTCCCGCAAGCTTTTTCAATGCTTCCCGCAATTTTTCGGGGATCATAAGGCTGAAGCCGCCCATCTTTCTTGAGGACCATAAGATTAAATGACGCCCTTTCGTAGGTTGTAAAACGATTTGAACATTTAAGGCATTCCCGCCGGCGCCGCAGAGCATCTTCTACAACACGTGATTCCAACACTTTCGTGTCATCATTGGCGCAGAATGGACACTGCATTTTTTCACCTTTTTCTTCTTGCTTTTTTTCTTGCGAAAGAACAACCACCCCGTTGTCCTTCACAAATAACAAAACACTAGATATAGTGGTTTATCGCTAAATTATTACATATCTAGTGTTTATTGACAAAAGAGAACTACTTTCATTTAAATATTTTTTAGTAATTTAACCTATGTTTTGGAGAATATAAATTAGTGTTTAAGAAATGCTCAAAACTTGTAAGAAAAAGTTGAGAAACGAACTGCTTGAACTCTTTCAAAACAACGAGAATTAAAACAAAACAACTAGATTTAAAAAAGAGAACATTTTTCTGTGCGTATGTCTTTTACTATTGTAGTATTAAAAAGCCTTTACTTCTTCCTTCCAGCGTATTTTGCCAATATGGCCCCGGTGCTGTTTAGAGGGATACCATTTTTCGGGAGACCGGTCCATGAGAAAACGTTTGGAAAAAATAAAACGTGGCGGGGATTGCTTATTGCGCCGATTATCGGAATGATCGTATTTTGGCTGCAGCAGATTGCATATGTAAATGGATTTCAAGCATGGGCTTTAATTGATTATAGTGATTTTTCCATACTCTTTGGTTTTCTTCTCGGGCTCGGTGCGATACTTGGTGATTTGGTTAAAAGTTATTATAAGCGAAAAGCGGAAATTAAGGCGGGCGAGAGATGGATTCCGTTTGACCAAATAGATTTTGTCATTGGCGGGATAGTTTTCTCTTTTTTCATGTTTGTTCCGCCCGCAGAAGTCGTGCTGGTACTGTTGATTGTCAGTCCTTTACTTCATATTGTTGCCAATCATCTTGGCTATTGGTTGAAGATAAGGAAAGAGAAATGGTAAGAATTCATTTCTTTAATCGATCATTTTTTTAACTCATTTTCTGAGTATAAATTGCGCATAATACTGCAGCTGCCGTGCCAATGAATACACAGACACTACACCTGTAATTAAATACGCCAGTGTTGGAAGAGATGTGGTAATTGGTACGACTGATGGAACATAAAACAGCAACATGAGCAGCGTCAGCGTCCGCGTGAATAATACTGGCGTCTTTCTCTTAGAAATAAAATGAATTGCCTGCGTGAACAGGAACAAAAATGCGGCGACATACGCAAAATAATCCTGCAGGAACCAGCCAATCTTGACGATCACAAGAACCGTGATTGATTGATCAGCAATATGGTCAAAATAGCTTCCAAACACAGTTGGTGTAGCTGTTCTGGCAATTATACCGTCAATCCCATCAGCCAGCAGATGAAGAAGTGCAAAGAGAATAAATAAAAGATTATTCTCAAATAGAAGATACACTGCCGCAAGACCAAACAGTAGCGCCATGAACGTCATCATGTTGGCCGTTATTCCTAACTTGAGAAAAAATGGGCCAAGGCCGGAGAAGCCATGAACGTCATCATGTTGGCCGTTATTCCTAACTTGAGAAAAAATGGGCCAAGGCCGGAGAATGTTTTCTGCCGCCATTCTCGGAAATTCTCCATAAAACGTGTGCTAAACATATCCATGACAAAATATATAAAGAAACACTATAAAAAAGTTGCTGTTGAGAGTGGTTTTTTTGTTTTTAAATATAATTGAGCATAGAATCTTTTCACAATGAAAAATAAACTTTATAATCCCGAATTGGAAAAAGCAATCGCCAAGATCCAAGAAATAAAAGCGAAAACAGTCTGCATCCAGCTGCCTGATGGCATGAAGCCGTATGCACAGGAAATTGAACAAGAAATTACCACCAAAACCGGCGCGCGGGTGCTGATTTGGTTAGGCAGCAATTTTGGCGCCTGTGACATCCCTCTCGGGTTGAACAGGATGGGTGTAGATTTGCTTATCAGCTGGGGGCATAATAAGTTTCATAAAAAGGAGGAGTGGTAATGGGCTTAGTTGACAAATTAACTGAATTGGATGAATATATCTGGAAGCAGTATGAGAAAGTTACTCAGTATTGTCATAAAGAGTATGGATGGAATAAATATGATTTAGCGAGCAAAACACTGGCAGGCGAAACAGCTTCTTTATCAGGAAGTTCTACTTATATTTTCTTAACAGGTATTGAAGGAAACGATACAATTGCAATAACCGGGGGTGCTGTTGTTGGTTTAGTTACAGTAAGTAATCACTATCTTAAAAGAAATCTTATTAAGAGAAAAGAAGAAAGAGAAATAAAGCTTCTAGAAAGAACTGGAGCCGTCAACGAACATTGGTTTAATGCTTTAAGACCAGCTATGGCTTTGGGATGGACAGCAATTTTCGGTTATTTTGCTTACACTTTTGCAACTGGACAATATCATCATCCAGAAAGTTTGTCTCTGTCTTCTGAAGAATACGATCTTTTTAGCTCCCTTACGCTGACTTCAATGTTTGCTTTTCATATTTTTAAAACCAGCACAGACTATTTCCTAGATCAAATCATGACTCCCCCTGCCAAGAAAAAATCCGTTTTGAAAACATTGTATGAAAAAGTTACAGGGAAACTCCAAGTCACACCTGTCCTACAATTAGAACCAAATAAATACCATACTATTGAGGATATAGTAGGAGACGCATAAAATGGATATCTTATTTTTAGATGCGCCCTATGCTGGAACTGTTGAATTATGTCAGGAGACGCTCGACTATCTCCAAGAAAAGAGATACAAAACCGTTGGATTATATGCTTCTGTGCAATTTGTGAATCAACTAGAAAAAGTAAAAGAACAATTAAAAGAACACGACATCACTATCATTACCTCCAAAGCAGACAGAACTCATGTTACGGGACAATTGTTAGGATGCGACAATTACCATAATTCATTGAACTTGTCTGATAACGAGCAAGATCGGATCGATTGCTATCTGTATATTGGCGACGGGAGATTTCATCCCTTGGCGTTAGTCTATGCCCAGAAAGATACTGCAGAGATGAAAGAAATTATCGTCAATGATCCTCTCCAGAAAAAGATGTTTTTGCTGGGAATTAATGATATAAAGACAATCTTAAGAAAATATAAAGGATCGCTGCTGAAATTTTTATCTTCCGACACGATCGGGGTAATACATACCATCAAACCAGGG
>JAGVYN010000015.1:23381-24121 GCA_018303265.1 Candidatus Woesearchaeota archaeon | reverse complement strand
CCGCTTAATTCAGGACATAAATACCGTCCTGAGGCGAGGTCTGCTTTACATTCAAATTGCGCCGGCGGGGAAACATCCTTGAGCGGGAAATAGTACACGCCTTTCCCTTGCTGAATTGCCTGCGTATCAAAGCATTTATCCTCATTGCCTTTCTCAGACTGATCCAACTCCAGTTCGACCATGACGTGATCGTAGCGGTAATGGGAATCAATAGGAATTATCGGTTCCAAAGGAATGTCTAAAAATTGCGGCGGCTTCAGATTAAACTCCGATTTCAGTAACGTCGTCTTCTCTGACTCAAATGGCGAGGCCGTACTTTGCGCATTGAGACAATCGCATCCTTGCCCTAAACAAGATTGATCCACACCAAATCCGCCAAGATCTTCCGGACCGATACATTTGAGTTTAACATTCCATCGTTTAATATTGCACCCCGGCATGATGAACCCGCCAATCTGATAGTTATGGATCGTCGTTCCTCGTGCCGGATTGTACGTGCTTAATTCCCGTTCTGCCGGAATGATAGCAATTGATGACTGCATAGGCTGGGAATAGGCAGCGTCAAGCAGGAAATCCTCACTCCAGACCGGAGTTTCCAACCCAAAGGCAGCCATGCACATGGATTGGGCAAATCCCTGCGCGCCGGCTTTAAAATATTGGTTAAACGCCGTATTGCCGTAATCTTCTTTCACATCATCAATTGTTGACTGCAGGGCCGTGGCCGCAGCATCAGCGCCTTC
>JAGVYN010000015.1:0-23352 GCA_018303265.1 Candidatus Woesearchaeota archaeon | reverse complement strand
ACCGTATCAGATGCGTGCGGTTTAATGGACGCTTCCCGTGGCTCTTCACGGAAATAGTCGATGAGATAGTTAGCACCGAATGCGCCGGAGAAATCACGGCCGTCATAATAGCGCTGCTCAGGATAATACGTTCCTTTTTGTTTAATTGACTCTTTAAAAATACGCTCCTCTCGATAAGACCACTCTTCTTCAGGTTCGGCGGTGCGTAACGAGTAATCTTGATTTTCATACTTCTGGACCTCTTCTTTTTCCCCTTCACAAACGCACTGTTCAAAAGTTGGCCTGCCGGAAGCATCGTATTGAAGCTGCTGGCTGGACTGCTGAACAGCTACCTGAGCAGCAGCTTTGGCAGCCTCCTGCGCTGCTGCCGCGATCTCCCCGCCAGGCGGGGCTACCTGTCCTGCGTCTTGTGGTTGCTGCTGGACTTGAGAAGATTGCAGAGAGCCGCGAGCAAAAGGTCTGCAATCTTTGGTGTACCCTGCTGCATACTGCCCTTCTTTGACTTTAATTTGAATCGTACCATCGGATTGTAACTCCTCAGCTACGCAGCCAACAGACTTATAATTCGGCTTGCGCGGATTCGAACATACATTCTGACAGGTTTGATCACGAGCCACAAAATAATCCTCTGCTCCTTCTGGCTTGAAAGCGATGAGATCTTCCCTGGAAGGAACAAGTTCTCCCAAGATCGTTCCAACAGGAACCAGGCGGAAGATGCCATGTTTTGTGTCTTCTTTTTCTTGTGGAGTTTCCAAAGATTCCGATTTACGAACATAGAGTGTTCCATCCACCGTCTTCCAGCAGGACGTGCTGACGTTGTTCACGCTATAATACAATGGTAACGCTGCAGGATTCTGACGCACTAAATCCCGGCAATTCTCTTGTTTCTGAAGTGGAACTCCACGTCCCGTAACAGCACATTGCTGCTGGCTCAAAATAACTTTCTGAATCTCTTCAACTTCTTTATCTTCCGTCCAACGCGCGGGAACTTCCCGACAATAGGCACGATCCCACGTCCAGCGATATACAGTATTCGTGATTTCTTCAAACTCCCACCATCCAGCCGTTGTGGGACAGCGTTCTTCCAGCGTAATTTTCTTTAACTTTTCCTCATCACCAGACGCTTCCGCCACTTTTTTTGGAATGTTCTTTACACCCTGCCAATCATCAATCGTATCCTTCATGTACAGTTCATTTTGGTTAAGAGGACAGCCTTCTCCTTCCTCTTTCCCCGCTTTGACAACAGTAAAATAATATTCCAATTTGGAGGAAAGAATCCTTCCCCATCTCGCAACTTGCTGCAAACCAAGAGCGACAACAGCGGAAATTGCCGTATATAAGTACACATTCTTGACAACTTCAGTAACTTTTTCCATGACCGTAATGGTCTCATTCAAGAAATCAATACTTCCATCAAGAATGTTATCAGGAATAAACTCCTCCACGTTGGCAGGAATGTCCACCAAATAGCCTACATCCGTGCACGTGGTCTGCACTTTCTGTCCGCTGTAAGTCTCATCCCCCTGCCGTTCCTGATAATTAATGGTAATTTTGAGAGGAAAGACCACCCGCCGTTTCTTTAAATCGTTCCAGAAATCATCTTCGCTTTTTGTGAATTCTTCTGATGAATGTAATTTCCATTCCAGATACGCAGAAGCGCCATCTGGACTAACAATCCTCGTCTGGGGAGCATTGGGAAGAATTTTACAGCCAATGCCAAACTCTTCATCTTCCTGCATGCTTTTCGTGCAGGCCTTGTCCACCCGAATGCTGGTTATCTTGTATCCTTTCTCAACTTCCTCTCCATTGGCCATTTTTGCAACACCACTTCCCCTGTAAGAAAATTCAAGGACGGTAGAAATTTTTTGCTGGCCATTATCAATTAATTCCGGGACGAGACGAAGCGGCCCTTGAAAACCGGGTGTGACACTAAAATCAAGACCCGAGCCGCAGGCCAGGACAGTTACTGTTTCCTGCCAGAAATCCGTTTTTCCCGTGGTATCTTCAGCGATGAGATACACATAATAACTAAACTGCTGCTGTTCAGCTACTTCTTTGATGGGAAAGATCGTCACTTCTGCTAATCCGGGAGGCACTTCCTTCGGCACGAGATCTTCTAGGGTAATGTCCGCAATAGTTCTGGCAAAATTGACATCTTCAAATGTGAATTCGCCTTTTTCATCAGCAGTGGCAACGGCACGGGCTTGTTTAAAGTCAGGCTTAAATTCGTACCCAAGAGGCTTATAGATGTACAAAAAGACCATAGAACCAGGCTCGGTGGTGCCATGAATTGAGGATTGGGCACGGCCTTCATAATACTCATGACCTCGTTCGATTTCCGCATCGATGAATGGCTTCTTCGTGTCTGAGACCAGAGTAAACATTTCCTCAGCTTCCCAGCCTGCTGCATCAGTAAGAAGAATGGTTATTTTGTTTTCGCCCTCTTCCAGGGAGATAGTTGCTTCAACCGTTGTTCCTTCTCCCAGAGCAGCAGATTTATTATTGGCAACAATTTCAAAGGAACTGTTCTCAGAAATTGTTCCTTTGAGAGTGAAGCTATCATCTTCAACAACCTCTGGTATTTTTTCAAAAGTGATTTTCGGTTTATGGATGTCGGAAAATACTCCTTGAGTAAGCACTGCTTCATTTCCTGCGGCATCACGCGCGGTAAGTCTGATCTCATTATTCTGATCTCCTTGAAGGATTACATCAGAAAAGGAAAAGTTTCCTGCACTGTCAGCGACGGCTGTTCCAGAGGTAACGCCATTTACAAGCAAAGCAATGCTTGCTCCCGGCTCGGATGACCCAGAAAAAGTCATTTTGGTTCCCTGCACTCGTGGAGGAAGACTTGCTTCTAATAAAGGAGCAGTTACATCTGGAGGCAAAGTTGTAAATGGATACAAATTACCATCATTATCCTCAGAAACATCGTCACTTTCAACTTTATAGAGATAGGCTGTTTCCGCATGTAAGTTGGATAACAAAAACTGATGATCGGTGAGCAGATTGGCATCGCCTGTGCGCTGCAATGTTTCTTTTTTGAGACCATATTCCACGAAACCGTCGGCAGGCGCATCAGTCTCCCAGCGAATGACAGCGCTGTTAGCCGTGATGTTTTCCGCACGGACATTGGATATCTGCAGAGCGCTCACCACGGGAAGGTTGAGAAATAGACAAAGCACGAAGATAACAAGTGCCTGTCGCGCAATTCTTCTTTGTCCCTTTGTTTCTGATCGTTTTGGATGCATTTTCCTTACCGTAACATTTTCCTTATCGTAATTCAGGCAGCGGCACGCGGATACTGTTTTCTTCCAGTCCTAGCATGAACTCAAAGACCTCTTCTTCAGATGCTTTTTCTGGCGTACTGAGAACATGGAATACCATTTCGTTGGCTGTTGATAATTCGTCCCAAGACACAGTCCAATTGCCTTTATATCCCCCGCGGAATTCAGCATTGTCAAGGAGAGTAACATCAACTGTATACGTAAAATCTGCTTCTGCTAAAAATTCCAGTTTTTGCTGAGCGGAAACAAGCTCATCAAGGCTGGCGGAACTAACCGCATTTATTTTTTGGAAAGGCTCGTTGTCTTTGTAAAAAGTCAGGGAAATCTGCGCTATTTCATTTTTGGTTAATTTCTCGCCAACCCCGACGTTTTGCGGGCCTGTTAATTCGTGTTTGAGAACAGAAATTTTCTGAGCTGGAAAGGAAAACAAAGGCGTTAATTCTAATTCCACCTGCGCATCCGGCTCGGTCACGACACGTTTCCAGTCGCCTTTATACCCTTCTTTTTCCGCTCGGACAATTCCTCCCACACAGTAGGGAACATTTGTTCGATACGCCGCAATGTCGCCCATCCCGGCAAAGTCATATTCCGTTTTTCCAATCTCGCATTTATAACGTAAACAGGTAAACGTCAAATCAACATCATCCACAACATCGGTAAATGAAACCCCCTCATTGTTATCAACACGGGTATAGGTAGAAAAAGCCATGGGGACACGCGCCTCGGCGCAAAATTCCTGATCGCCAACTTGATCAATCACAAAGGTCGTGGCCGGACTGAGAGTTCCACTTCGGTCAGGGATATTTCGAGAGAGATGCACGGTGAACGCCATTCGGAAACTGTAATCCGTGGTTTCATCACGAACCTCAACAACCACCGGGTAGCTTACATCATACACAAATTTCCAGTTTTGAATGCAGATAAACGGCAGCAGTTCGCTTTCCGCGGCAAGGCGGCTGCTTTTCAGAGACGAGCCGCTGCGCGGACGGACGTCAAAGGAAAAAGGATACGTATCCTCAAAGTTGAAATACACGGCAATGTTGGGCTGAAGAAAATCATCCCCAAGATCCCAGAGGTAGTGGCTCTGGTAGTACGGAAGGGATTCGGGAAATTCCACATAATCCGTTCCTTTCGCTTTTAATTCGCGGATATTCACCCGCAGCATATTTTTAAGCGTTTCTTTGACATCAGCGATCGCCCATTCCTTTTCTTGGCAACCCACTTCCATCCCCGTAACAGGAATTTTGGGATGTTCCACGGCAATGAGATCCTGCGTAAGATCTTCTAATTTTAAATCACGTAATTCATATTCGATAATCCGGCGCGCCGTATCATGCACTTTTTTCAGTTTAATGGACGATTCCGCAACGTGATCAAGAACTTCGCTGATTATTTTCCCTGTTTCATCGAGAATTTCCACATCCCAGCGGACGTTGAAAAGGACTTTATTTTCGGTTATTTCGGTATCCGCAATGATCTCTCCTTTCTCCACAAACGTATATGTTTTTTGCGCTTCCACCACGGAATAAACGCAAGAACGAAGATGTTCTTCAATGTAAGAATCCAGCTCCTGCTTCATCTCCAGTAAGGAAGGAATGTTCGTATTTTGCCCATACAGCCAGTACGGAATTACCGTAAACGGAGAAGTCCTAAGATGCAGGCTGGCATCTGCAGAGATTTCATTTGGAACCGTAATATATCCCCCCTGCAATCCCATTTTGATAAGCCCTTCATCACCTATGCTTTCAATACAGCGGGAGACCAGTGTTTCTACGGGTCCTTTTTCAAGAGGGAGAACTTCCTCCGGCTTAAAGATAGCGATCTCTTTTCGCAGCGTGATCACCAAGACGAGGACCAGAACGATCAATATCCCCAGAATGATAAAAATCGTCACTTGGCCACGTTTTTGATGGGGAATACCACTAGAAATACTACTAGCTACATCTGTCTTGTACCTCTTTTTATACATCGGGAGAAGTATAGTCTGATGATTTATAAAGGTTGTGTTCAGGTATCGAAGAAAAAGGGGGGTAAAAATAGAGCATAAATCAGCCGATATAACTTATTTCTTTTTTCTGCCCTTTGGCACCAGCTCTGGATTCAGAAATCCACTCTTTTGTTTTCTTCATCAGTTCTTTTTCCACTTCAATAATTTCCTTGCTCATTCTGTTGATATCGATTCCATAATTAAACTTCTTCTCCAGGACGCGCAACAGTTCCTTCGCCCCTTTAATGCCCAAGTACATGGGATGACCGAAAGTTTCCGCTAACAGGGCAACACCCTTCACTCTACGTCTCTTTGCTAATCCCAGGAAAATGCCGGAAACCCCTACGATTGGCCCGACAACGCCAAAAATATTTTTCTCAACGGGCAAGTCTTTCTTGGTGTACTCTTTCAAAAAACGAGCATCATTACTCGTACAGTACACCCGCGGTTTTTCGGGAATGCTTTGCAGGCCGATGCCGCCCGTGGTAATTATTTCAGTGCAGTTATATTGTTTAGCAATCTCCAGAATTCGCTCGCAGAATGTGTAACAACTCTCCTCGTCAATGGGCTGAATATCCCCAGCCAAGAGAAGCAAGTCTCTCTTCTTGCCGTTAAATTTTTTGTAATATAATTCTAATTTAGGCATTTCAATAAGGTTCTGTTCATTGATAAATACCGAATGGGGAAAGCGGTACGAGAAAAATGAGTACAATTTTACGGCTTTGAACTCCTCAATCATAAAATCAACGGCTATTTTGCCGACATTGCCAATTCCCGGCAGCCCTTCGATAAAAAGAGGATTGTGTAATGTAGGAAGGGTTTTTGCTTCCTGGATTACTTCCCATTGTTCTTTCATGGCGAGTGCAGAAGTGGTTTTAATTTATATAGTTTTGGATAAAATGCGGGGGACGTGACTTTCGTACCAGACCAAATCGTCGCGGTGGGTTACTTGTAACCCGCCCATCTCGCCTAGGATACTGGCATTCGAACACGCGTACCCACTAAGGGACTAGCCCCTCAAGCTAGCGGATTTGGCCGCTCTCCCACCCCCGCATGAGAAAAGATTTTCTTTGTTTCTTTATTAATTTTTACAGTTATTTTTGAAAAATATTACTTTTACTTTACTTTCTGCTCACAAATTCATTCCTTTCAATAAAGAATCTCCATTCTAAATGAACATCTTCTTTGATGCCAATGCGCTTGCTCTTTCCCATGTTCTTGACAACAAAGCCGTCATCAAAAACTTTTATTTTTCCCCCTAATTTTGCGCCACTAAAACTTTTATCGATCGCAAACGCTTGGCATACTTTTCCTGGACCGGAACAGAGATTTGTTAGGGTAGTTGTTTTTCTCCTCTGTTGCAATACTTCAAAATTATTCAACGGCTCAACTGCTCTGATCAACACTGCTCCCGGTTCTCTGCTGGACGTAAAATTTAAACAATGATACATCCCATAGATTAAATAGACATAAACATGGCCATAGGTATCATGCATAACGGCGCTTCGTTCCGTCCGTGTTCGAGCATGGGACGCTTTATCATCACCATATGCTTCGGTTTCGACAATTCTTCCCCGAAAACCATTAGCCTCAATTACTTTTCCAAGCAATTCTTTCGCTACTGTTACCGTATCTCGAGAAAAAAAAGCGAGAGCAAGTTGTTTCATGAAATGAGAAAAAATATGTTCTTTAAAAATTTACCCAAACATCCTTATAACGAAGCCAACCAGATATCCCAGCACGCCGGCTCCTAAACCAACTAAGACTATTTCAATGCCGGATTTAAACCAGTTGCGTTTGGTGTACAAAGTTTTTGCCGAGCCGACGAGAAAGAGAACAAGAATAGTTAAGATAATTGCCGTAAGAACCGCTGTTGTGTTCGATAAGATCATAAAAGGGACAACAGGGAATAACGAACCGACCAAAAAAGAAAAAAACATCGCCAAGGCATTTTTGAGAGGCACTTCTAATCTTTCCTGGGAAATGCCCACTTTTTTTTGGATAAGATAATTACAGACAAATTGAGGGTGTTTGTATCGGGGAGATTTTTTTACGATGGCATCAATTTCTTTCTTCCCCAGCCCTTCGCGCTTCAGTATTTCTCTCACATCACGGATACATTGTTCTGGATTCTTTTCCAGCTCTGCTTTGGTTGCCGCAATTTCCTGTTCATATACTTCCCGTTGTGCCTTTGCTGAGAGATAACTTCCTGCAGACATGGAAAAGGCACCGGCGATCATACTTGCCAGTCCTGCTAATACCACAGCAAACGTGCCGCCACCGCCAACATACACGCCAAGGACTAACCCTAAATTGGAGACGAGACCGTCTTCCATGCCAAACACGAAATCACGGATAACATCTTTTATCTCTTTTTTTTCAACTGCCATTATTTTCAACTGCATTTCAACTTTTGTGCTTCTCCTATCCGTACATTGCTGCTTTGCATTCATTAGCAACGCATTTTATTTCTCCCTGCTGGCAATCAAGAGTTCCAGGAACGCATTCCGCCGTGCATAAGATCTTGGTACAATCAGGAGAAAATTGAGTATTCACGGCATCATTCGCATGACAGCACGTCGCCCGCTCGCAGTCTGCATCGACAGTGCATTGCTTCTCCGCCGGAATGGGAGCTGTGCACGAAACCGCAAAGACTGTTAAGACTAATAACAAACCAAAAATAATTAATTTTTTCATCTTTAACTCTCCTTCTTTTTTTATTCTTTTATGAACTCGTCAACAAACATCAATCGTTCATTAATTTCTCCGCGCAGATTTTCCCCCACCATTTTTTTTGCTTCTTCTTTCGAGTAGTTCCCTAACAACCACGATAATTTAACTAAAGCAGTATTGGCGAGCATATCCTTCCCTGGAATAACACCAAGATGCAACAAGTCACGGCCTTTATCATACACATTCATATTAACACCGCCAAACAAACATTGCGTGGCCATAACCACAATGCACCCCGAATCAATCAGTTTTTTGATTGCAGGATAGATCTTTTTATGGAGTGCTGCTTCCGGATTGGGAGTCTGACCGGGCGTATGTCCGAGGCCAGTTCCTTCAATGACTAACCCTTTATACTTCTTGTCTGCAAAAAATTCAAACTGTTCCGGAAACATGTTCACATGGATTTTCAACAAGCCCACTTTTTCTTCCATGTTTGGCCTGAGAATAAGTTTTGCTGATTTTCTGGGATATTCTTTTTGAATAAATTCAATTTTTTTGGTTTTAAAATTAATTCTGGCAAGTGGATCGGTATTGATCGGCTTAAATGCGTCCCTCCGTGAAGAATGAAGTTTATACGTTTTTGCCGCCGGTAAAATACTACAGGTCTCATCGGAAGCGGTCTCATGCATGCAGATGGCAACACCGCCAAAATCTGTTTTCGTGATGAACTCGGCAGCACAGACCAGATTCATCGCGGCATCAGAACTTCCCCGGTCTGAAGAACGCTGTGCGCCGACAAAAATAATCGGAACGGGAGAAGCTTCAACAATAAAAGATAATGCCGCTGCGGCGACTGCGAGATTATCCGTCCCCATGCCGATGATAATTCCTTTCGTTCCTTTCTTCACGTGTTCTTCAATTTTTTTGGCAATAAGGGAAAAATGGGCGAAACGTAGATCATCGCTCCACATCTGCGAGATTAATTCTGAGTCTATATTGGCTATCGTTTGCAGTTCAGGAAACATTTCTACCAATTCTGCGGGAGAAAAACTGGCGACAACACCACCGGTCCGATAATCAACCTTGGAGGCAATTGTTCCCCCGGTATGCAAGATGGAAATGATTGGCAGGTTTTCGTCTTGTATTACTTTTCGTTCCTGTACTTTTTTCTCATTTTTCTTCAAAAGAACTTCCATCTTGGTTATTTCCTTTTTCTCAAAACCAACATTATACCCGTTATCTAATTTAAGCAGGACGACATTCGCATCAGAACTGGGCATGAGAATTCCTTCTACAGTTTCCTGCTTGGCTACGAGTTTAACTTTATCACCTGGATCGGGCATACTAGATACTAAATTCTAAAGATTTATATAGATTTTGTTTGGAAAAATGATTATGGAACAATACTCTACGATCCTTCATGCTTTACAACAACCGGCAGCGTATTCTCATCCAGTGAAAAACACAAAGACAATTATCACCGCAGTGTCAGCTGTTTTTCTTACCGGAGAATATGCCTATAAAATAAATAAACCCCTCAATCTTGGCTTTCTTGACTTTTCTACATTAGAAAAAAGAAAAGATCAATGCGAGAAAGAAGTAAAGTACAACTCGCTTATTTCTCCAGAATTATATTTAGGGACTGTGCGCATCACAAAGAATACCAATGGTGCTATCACCGTTAACGGGGATGGAAAGATCATTGAGTATGGCATCAAAATGAAACAAGTTGATCCAGATGCAACAATGAATAATTTACTTGCAAAAAATCTAATAACAATGAAACATATTCAAGAACTTGCCAAAAAGATTTTCCAATTCCATCACATCGCGCCAACCAGTCAAGAGATCTCTGGGTTCGGAAGGATTGATATGATTCAATTCAATTGGAATGAAAATTTTGAGCAGACAGAGAAATATAAACCCGCCATTGTTTCACAAGTTGATTTTGAGTTTATACAGCAAAAAATAAACAAGTTTATCCAACAAAACAAAGAGTTATTTGAAAAAAGAATCGCGAAAAACAAAATCAAACACTGCCACGGAGATTTTCATTCTGCAAATATCTTTATAACAGAAAATGGCCTTTTAATATTTGACGGGATTGTATTTAATCAACGATTTCCGTGTTCTGACATTATTGCAGAAATCGCGTTCATGGCCATGGACCTTGATTTTCATAACAAGCAAGAGTTATCTGAACTTTTTATCAAAGAATATCAAAGATTAAGTGACGATGAAGATATTCCAACACTTCTCAATTTCTATAAATGTTATCGGGCGTATATCAGAGCAAAAATTAATTGTTTTACGTATGACGATCAAAACTTGAACGATGATGAAAAAAGGAATGCAAATGAAAAAGCGCAACAATATTTTACGTTAGCACGAGATTACGCTGATTTATTATAATTATGCGGATTTATTATAATGCTCCATTTTGGAAAGAATCATCTTTTTCACTTCTTCGTAATTCTTCGAGGTTATATCGTAATCTAAAGTAAAGCCTCCGCCAGATCCGCGGCCGCCGCCGCCCATATGCTGAAGAAATGGTATGAGGGGAAATGAAATGCCATCATTTATCAGCACAAGATGATTTCGTACCGGTGGTTTAAATAAGCACACAAAAATATCTGCAGCATTGGAAAACTCCCGTCGAAGATAGAACGGCCCTGGCTTTTGTGAAAGAAGTGACGAGGATTGACCAAAGAGAACCCTATAATTGTTAAGCGTTACAACCTCCACACTGTTTTGTAACTCAGCAAAGGCTTCTTCTTTTCTCACATCAAACTCATTGGCTCGTTCTTGCCATTGAGGAAGAAGATTATATTTCCTGTCAAATACTGTCCCATCACGCAATGAGCCGGACAGTTCATGCAGTGTTTCATAATCAAGTGATGCATTCGCCACAGCAATTATTTTTTCCAACTGATCCCCAAGGAGACCATTCTTTGATGCTTTACAATCATTTTTATAATCATGCGCCTGCGCTATTTTCGAAAGTTTTACATCGTATGGATCTTTCAATTCATAGTATCGAGCAATTAATAACGCTGCACATTTATTTGGATCATGATCAACTGTAATTCCTAACTTATTCAATTGGTCTTTGTGTTCACGGGTTCCTTCATGGTGATCGAACCAGGTAACGTCGGCTTTTCCAGCAAGTTGTTCTAACAGTGCATATTCGTGTCCACCCGCACTCCGTAAGCAAGGATTGAGATCAACATCAGCAATATAGACACGATCCGTTCCGTTTGAAGTAGGTACAGCTCGTAAAAATGCATCTTCAATTCGATCGTAACGGACAAAAAGATTATTTCTGGAATCATCTACCGAGAAAACACGCATCAGAAGAGCATGGGCAATAATGCCATCGGGATCTTCACCATGTGTAATAATGAGAGGAGGGGCCATTTTGGGAGCAACTATTTTTAAAATTTTTATTATTTGTGGAAATATAATTTTTTTAGTGCAAAGGATGTTGGAAAACTACTTTATTCGTGAAATAAGCCACAGCGGCAACTATCGGTTCGTAATCATCTTCACTAAAAGAAAATACTGACGATTGATACAAGAGATGTGCTATTTGAGTTGAAAGATCATATTCATTGTCAACACCTACATTTATTCTTGGAACACAAACGTTCGATGCTTTCGACCAGGATAGAGTGATATGAGGAGCTTCAATTTTCAAAAGAGCATTCGGACTGATATCCAATTGGTGTAAGAATTCAGCAAAAGAATCATAGTTATGAAGAAAATTACCAAGAGGTTCTTTGACAAAAACATCTTTTGAAAAAAGAGTCACTGTTGAATTTAAATCATGAGGACCAAAATTCATCGGCAGATCATATTTTGATTGATGATAAAAAATACAAAAAGGAAGATACGCTTTTGTAGAAGAAAGTGAGGAGTACCAAAAAGTATTATATCCTTCTTTAGATGCTAAAATATGGATGAGAGGTTGACTTTCACAAGTGATAAAAGATACAGGGTAATCACCGCTTGTTTGAGCCGTTACGCTGTCTTCCCGCATGTGAAGTGCTTCTTCTAATGAAACTTCCCGGATGTATGAATCTATTCTGACCATGGTCAAAGATAACACCCACTAAACCACACTAAGAAATTATTTCTTTTTCGTTTTTTCTATCTGCTTGGTAAATTTGAGTTTCTTAATAAGTTCTTTGTACCTATTTCGAATCGTTACCTCAGTAACTCCAGCTACATCGGCGACTTCCCGTTGTGTTCTCTTCTCGCCATGAATTAAACTTGCAACGTAGAGAGCTGCTGCTGCAATGCCTGTTGGCCCTCTCCCGGATGTCAATTCAATATCACGGGCCATTTCCAGAATTTCGACGGCTTTGGACTGCGTTTCCGGGCTTAATTTCAAGGCAGAGGCAAACCGCGGGATGTAATCAGCAGGATTGCTCGGCCGGATGCTTATTCCAAGTTCTCTGGTGACAAAACGATACGTCCGTCCAATTTCTTTTTTCTCAATACCAGACGCTTCTCCCATTTCGTCCAAAGTCCTGGGAATTTCATGGCGCCGGCAGGCGGCATATAATGCACCTGCGATGACTGATTCCATAGATCGTCCGCGGACTAAACCTCGTTGCACGGCCAAACGATATACTCGAGCCGCTTCTTCTTCCACAGATCGAGGAAGCTTAAGAAAAGAACTGACCCGCTTTAATTCTGCCAACGCTACTTTCAAGTTCCGTTCAATCGCCGTGCTGATCCGGATGTTCCACTTTCGCAGCCGGAAAAATTTTCCTCGTTCTTTCTCAGAACCTAATTTGTAGAAATCAGCGGTTGTTCCCACTTCTGTCCCCAACCCCTGGTCAAACTGAGTTTGTGTTGTCGGTGCGCCTGTCCGCCGCTTAGAACCATCACGATCGTCTTCAAAATCCCGCCATTCCTGGCTGAAATCAACCATGCGGTCTTCGATTACCAAGCCGCAATCGCGGCAGATAGTTTCCCCTTTCTCTACATCGCGGAAGATATTTCGGCTTGCACATTCTGGGCATTCTTTAAGCGTTTTGCGAATCATAGTAAATTCTCCTTTTTCGAGCCGTCTCTTATAGAACTATCACCGTTATATTTAAATATAGATTTACCTATTGATTTATAAATGTTTCTAAAAATAGGACTGAAATGGAAAAGTTTATATAGGTTTACTACTTCTCTTTTATCATGTCAAAAAGAGGTCAATTAGGAATAATTGAATTTAAATATTTTATTATTGGACTTCTTATCGGACTGCTTGGCGGTTTTATTTTGGTATATTTGGGGACAGCTCAAATATTGCCTTTTAGTGTTCCGCTTGTGTGTGGATAAAGAAAGTTATTTTTTTCTGGTTCATTTTTAGTATTTTTTCAATTTAACCAGTGTAACACTTTAGCATGCTTGAGGCAGTGCGGATTCGCGTGAGATGGCATTTCTTCGTTGGAACTCTAATTATGTATAGAAAACTATATCCACAAGAATAGAAAACAATATAACTGGGAAGCTTCTTTCTCTCGATAGCATTTACATTTGCAAAAGGAGTTTACTATGGATGTTGAACAAATTCAAAAAATAAATACTCTTGCCCTGAATCTAATGAAGCAGGGGTTGGCAGCAGACCGGCGTGAAGCTGTCGAGCAGGCGGAAAAAATTTTCCGCGAACGGGTCACGGAAGATTATAATTCTATTAAAGAAACAATGCAGAAAGTAGAAGAGCAGAGGCATGATATACCTTCCAGGCGCTCTGAAGAATTGCCAGCGGAGAAGGTTTCTGAAATTTTAGAAAAGAATACTCTTTTTCTTGTAAAAAAAATAAAAGAATTTGAGGAAAAGATGGAATCCCTCCAGCGGGAAGTCGCTGATGTAAGAACAAAACTTGCCTATAAGAATTTACCTACTGTCAATGATGTTGTTTCTAAAAGAGAAGAATCACGGCGAGATAGCCCATCTGCTGAAAATAAAGAATCAGCCTCACCGGCGCATCCCCGTTCAGGCAATTATAAAGAAGCAGATGTTTCCATAGAAAAATTCTTTTATATGGGAAGCAAATAGATTTTTTATTTGCGCTTCTACTTAATTTTAACTTAACTCTATGGAAGTTGTTTAATATCTCAAATATATAAGTTTACTGGATCTAATATTTTTTACTGATGGATCTAATATTTAAGTCCATATATTATTAGTTTATAATTAATTCTATTCAATTACAAAATATATATAGACAGGAGATTAAACAAATAAATAAAATACCTGTTTAACAAAAAGTTATTTAATTGGCAACTCGTTATTTGAGTTACCACAAAGTTTAAATAAGAGTACTACTCAAGAATAAAAACATGATGGTAGGAAAGACAAAAT
Organism: Candidatus Woesearchaeota archaeon; assembly: GCA_018303265.1. Taxonomy (GTDB): domain Archaea; phylum Nanobdellota; class Nanobdellia; order Woesearchaeales; family GW2011-AR9; genus JAGVYN01. The sequence continues at coordinate 9,042 of JAGVYN010000015.1, read as the reverse complement.
TACATGTAATTTTCGCGGTGGTACTGCTCGTTGGAATTCTTATTCAGTCAGCCGCAGCAGCTGTGGACGTCGCCGCAAGTGATTTGACGATACCTATTGACTACGAGAAGCTTAAAGACAACGACAAGACTGTTTCATTTGATAAAACCGTAAAACTCACCAACAATGGGAATGCTGCGGAAAATATTACGCTGAGTTTTGAGAACGTGCCTTCTGATTATACTTTTAGTGTAAGTCCCGCATCTCTTACTCTTGCGGCAAATGCCAGCCAGGATGTCACTATTTCCGGAAAAGCTCCCGTCAATGTTGACCAAGGCACACACGATGCAGCAACCTTAAAGGTAAGCACGGCTTCCGGACAAGCATCAACACATCCTCTTAAAACTGATGTTGCGCCCATGGTAGAGATTAAAACGCTTGATGTCTACATTAACGGGTACAAAGAAAAATCAATCGATGAAGAAGATGAAACTATAAAAGACGTAATGCCCGGAGATGAAATAGAATTAAAATTCACATTGGAAAATCTTTTTGATGAAGATTATGATGAAGGGGACATTGATGGAGAAATTACCCTCCAGCTTGATGACAGCGGGTTTGGCGAGGATATCGATGAAGAAGAGAGTTATGACGTCAAAGCCAATGAAGAGCAGGAGATTACCTTTGCGTTTATTGTTCCATTGGATGTTGATGATGATGATTTCACGCTGGACATTAAATTAGAAGGGAAGGACGACAATAAAGCTGCCTATGAAGAAAACTGGAAATTAACCATGGAAGTTGAACGCCGCAAGAATGATGTCAGGATTGACAGCCTTACGGTCTCTCCGGCAGAAGTCAGCTGTGTACGGAAAGTACAACTTTCCGCGAAAGTGACAAACTATGGCAGCAACAACCAGAAACATACCAGCCTCACCATTGAAAATAGCAACTTAGGTATCAATTCCCAATACTCTTTCAACTTAGCAAGAGGGTCCTCCAATGATAATTCAGATATGATCCAGTTCTTTGTTGACGTTGCTAACGATGTAACGACAGGGACTTATCCGATACTGGCAACAGCATTTTATGAATTTGACGTGCCGAATGACAAAAAAACAGTAGATCTTGTAGTGAAAGACTGCGCTGCAGAGGAAACAAGCACTTCTGAAACTTCCTCTGAAAATGGAACTGAAAAGACAAAAAACACATCAGCAGCAGCAATCGCTGGTGCTGGCACGACGACAACCACAACAGCAGAAAAAAGTGTTTCAAGCGAAGGAAATGAGATTTCCGCAGCCGTTGTCAAAACCGTTGAAGATCCTTATACAACCTCTGACGTGGTCGTTGCTTTGCTCATCATTGCATTTATATTAGTATCTGCCGTGATCGTCTTATTTTTCATCATTCTCCTCAAGAGAAAATAAAAAAGAGAATCCGTGAAAAGAGAATAGATGAATGATGTTATAAAAGTAAAAAAGTTTAGGATAATTATAATCAGACTGATTATAATCAGATTGAAAAGATATGTTGCGGGGTGTGTTTAAATGAAACAAACAAAAGTAGTAACAATTATACTCATTTTAGTACTTATTCTGGTAACAGCGAAAGCTGCCTTAGGAGAAGTATCGATTAACGAGTTTTCAGCTGTTGACGAATGGATTGAATTATACAGCGACACTGGACAAGATCTCACCGGATGGACGATTGAAGACGGAACTGCTTCCCAAGTTTCGCTCAATGGATTGAATATTGCTGCGGAAGGATATCTCTTCTTGGATAGTTTATCATTTGCGCTGAACGATGCTGGAGATATCATCACCCTCACCAATGGATCAGAAACAGATACGGTAACGTATGGCAGCTTTAATGATGGGAATGTTTCCGATAATCAACCGGCGCCGGGAGCAAACCAATCTTTAGGAAGAATCAGCGATGGGAATGCGCAATGGACGATTTTTACAACTCCCACGCCAAATGCCACAAACAATAAAAAACCAACCGCAGAGAACAACACCGTAACCACGCAGGAAGAAGTGAATTATGTATTTGCTGCTGCTGATTTTAAGTATGCTGATACAGAAAATAATACGTTTACATCAGTTAAAATATCCTCCCTCCCCTCTGTCGGTTCTCTCCAACTAAACAATGTTACAGTGGTACTAAATCAAGTTATTGCCACAGTTGATATTACCGCAGGAAAACTTATCTTTGTTCCAATTAAAGATGGATCAGGGGACAATTATGACTCTTTCCAATTTACCGTGAATGATGGATTTCAGAATTCTGCTTTGAGTTACAGCATGACCCTCAAAGTAACTCCTGTCAATGATGCGCCGGCCGTTACGGCTCTTCCTGATCAAAACGCAACAGAAGCTATTGCCTTTAGTGTGCTGGTAAATGCGACGGACATTGATACAAATCAATCCGCCCTTTCCATTGATACCAGCGCCTCCACGCTTCCTTCCTGGCTGAAAGTGGATGGGACAAATAAATTGCTTCTCACCGGAACACCAGACAATAAAGCCGTTGGGACTACGGAAGTAAAAGTTATCGTGACCGACGGAACAAACAAATCAGCAGAAGAAAAGTTTAATCTTACCGTGCAGCCGGCACTGGAACTGAAAAATGTAACCATGGATGGAAAAGCTGCTGAGAACATCACGAACGCCAGTTTGGGACAGAAGATTACCATCGCTTTTGACTTCGTTAATAATTTCAACAAGAAACTTGGCCACGTGGAAACTTCTGCGAATGTCGCCAGCGGAACGGACTTTGTGAATCATCAGGGAAAATGTTCCGGCGCTGCTACCTGTGACGGACAGGATTGGGTTTTGGAACCAGCGGAACAAGGAAAAGATGCGTTCACGTTTCAAGTGCCGTTTGATTTCACAGGAACAGCCTTTGATCTGAAAATCAACGTGGGGTATGATGATTTCTGGAGCAAATATTTCAGCTGGCTAGGCGCTGGCGAGGAGTATGCAACAACACAAACCATCAAATTTAACGTTGTCAAGAAAGATGTGGAAATTTACTTGGAAAATGCTTCATTAGATGATGATAATCTCACCTGTACGCGAACGGCTGCCGTAACGTTAGATCTGATTAATACCGGAACGGAAACAATCACTCCCGAATTATTAGTGTACGATGTAAAAGCCGTGGAAAGTTCATTCAATAAAGCGACAGGGACATTTGATTCATTTGAAAATGGCGCTGTTCCCAAAGTGAAAGAATTTTTCACACTGAGTTCAGTAAGTAGCGGATCGAAAACTGAAACAAAAACGCTTAATCTCAGCAGCTTGCCGGCAGGAGTTCATACCCTTTACGTTTATGTTACAAATCCCTATTTTGAAAGTGGATTCATTGGCGCTTCGACAACACTAAGTGTTACGGTTGCCGATGGTTGTTTGAATGCAGCAGAAATTGAAAAAGCAATGACGATTTCATCTCTGACTACAAAAACACTTGATCTTTTTGCCAAAGACAAAAACAATTTGTATCTCTACATCAATGAAGACAATACCACTCACGAATCTGCATTGAAGTTTAACGTGACAGATCAAACCGATACCAGCCTTACTTCCTGTTCTGTTGCTTCCGACGGGCATACGTTAAGCTGCACGGCGCCTCTTACCGACAAGAAAGGAACATCAACTGTGAAGATCAAAGTTACGGATAATGCCGTGAGCGGAAAAGCAATTCTTGTGGAAGAAAAATCAGTGGCGGTGACCGTGACCCCTTCCCTGGCGATCTCCAGCGTGAAAGTAAATAATATTGCCGTTTCTGCAGGAGGAAATACCACCGCAGTTAAACCTAATGACAAGATTACTGTTGAATTTACAGTAACAAATGGCTTGAATTATCCTGTAACGGATATGGCTGCGGCATTCAGTTCTTCTGCTCTCACATTGACCAGCGACACAAAACTGAATGTCAATGCCGGCGGCAGTACGCAGATGACGCTGACCGGAACAGTGCCATTAACGACAGCGGAAGGCAACTATGCGGCAGATCTCACCGTTACGGGTAAAAATTTTAATGACCTTAGCACGGTAATCGGCGATGCCTTCAGTTTTAATGTAAACGTGCAGCAAGATCCTGCCGATGTTGTAATCTCGAAGCTTACTTTAGAGAATGACACCCTTACCTGTAAACCGACGACGACGTTGACCGTAGATCTCGAAAACAAAGGGCAGAATAAAGAAGATGACGTGATCATCACCGTTACAGGAAGCAACGTTAATCTCTCCACTGAAAATGAAGGCTTAATTACGATGGAGAAGAATACTCAAAATACGCAAGATTTCACCATTGAGGCTTCTAACTTAACATCGGGAAGCAATACGCTTACTGTCGAAGTAGCATACCGAAACAAGTTTGAAAAAGAAACAAGCACCGTGACCGTCACCAAGAAAAATTGTCTTGGCGCGTTTTCACCAGCATCAACTACGCTTACGCTGGCAGATGGTGCCGCACAGGAATTCAATGTTACCCTTGCGGAGCAAGGATTTGAGAACACCGTCACCTGGTACAAAAATAATGTTGAAGTTGTGAAAGGAAAAACAAGTTACACTTTTTCTGAAGCAACGGCAGGAACGTATACCCTCAAAGCAGCAGTGAATGCAAACACGGCAGAAACACAAACGTGGACGGTAACAGTTGCGGATAAACCAGTTTCCAAAAGCGTTACCTCAAATATTGCCAGCGATGTCAGCCAAGCAACTCTTGCTTCATTCACCAATCTTACTTTAGAAAATAATTTTGGCAAAGTGGCCTTTACGCAGCCCGTGGATCTCAGCAGTCTGGTAGATCTTGATGCCGTTGTTCTGGTGCAAGACGGTCTTGTCGCCATTGATTCCGCAAAAGCTCCAGAACTTAATAAACCAGCGACAATCACCATCAAAAAAACATTCAGCAACCACCAAATACAACGCTCAACCGGGTTTAATGACAACAAGTTTGAAACGTGTCCGGCAACCGTATGCAGTGTGCTTAGCAATACGAACGGACAATTTGTCTTCACGGTAACCGGATTCTCAACCTATACCGTTCAGGAGAAACAATCTGCGGCAATTGACATCGCAGATATTTTCTTTGACAACGTGAACAGGGGAGATAACGTAACCATGAATGTCACCATCAAAAATACCGGTTCGCAAGGAGAAGACCTCGCAGGCCTCACCGTAGCATTATCAGGAGTCAATAGCCAATATAATGCACAGCTCGTAGGAACAGTTCCCACTACTTTAGCTGCTGGTTCATCAATTACCTTGGAGCTAAAACTTACTGTTCCAAAAGACGAAGATGGCGGCAAGCATAGCATTGGCAGCGTGAGTGTGACCAGCGATAAAGCTTCAGCGAGCGAAACGATCTATGTAAATCCAAAAAGTTTCCTGACTATTGAAAGTATAAATATTAATGACAAAACTTCCGGTGATTTAACTCCCGAGGAAGATAACGACATTGAAGTGGAAATAAAAAATAGTTATACAGAGAACATGGAAGATGTTGAGGTAACGGTAACCATCCTTGACGTTGACGAAGAAGATCTTGAAGAAGAAGAGACGATCGACGAACTCGATGAAGGAGATACAGAAGAAATGACGTTCCAATTTGACTTGCGCGGGGAAGAACTCGACGAAGAAGAATACACCATTGAAGTTGTGGTGGAAGGAGAAGCGGAAGATGGAAGCAAGCACAAGATAACTGAAACTAAAACTGTGGATGTGGAACGAGAGAACCATAAAGTCGTCATCGACCATGCATCCATAAGCTCGACAACCTTGCAATGCTTACGGCAAGCAACACTTCAAGTGACTGTGGAAAATGTGGGGAAAAGCAATGAAGATGACGTAGAAGTACGAGTGCAGAATACGCTCCTCAATCTCGATTTGCGCAAGTCAAATATCGATCTTGACAAGTTTTCAGACTCGGACAATGATTACAAAGCAACCTTCGCGCTGGACTTGGAAAAAGCGGCACCTGGTTCATATCCATTGCTTATCGAAGTATACCGTGATGGAGATTTGGAAGAAAGCACGGATCTTAACGTAGAAATCACTGAATGTGCCACGACCAGTACAACGCAAACGCAGTCGGTGGTGACGGACAATCTTGCTGCGCAGTTACAGCAGCAGCTGCAACAAGACGTGCAGGCCAAGAAAGCACAGCAAGCAGCATCTTCCGTAGTACAGACCTCTTTGCGGGGAAGTGACACCTATGTTTATTTATTAGGAGCACTTATCGTACTGGTGTTTATTGCCTTGGTGTTAGCGCTGGCGGTAGTACTGAGAAAGAAGCATTAAATGAAAGAAACGACAATTCTTTTTTTTAATTTATTTTTTTTTCAATTTAATTCCTTTTTTATTTTTGCAGCCAATTTCTCAATAGATTGAAAGATAGATTCCATCTTTTTATTGACAAGTATAGTAAGCAAGTCGATATCTGATATGAGAAGAGTTCCATCGTTATATAACGGCATTTCCATGAATTCGCTCCCCCTCAGTTCGACAATAATTTTGTTGCTTGCACTTAAAATGCAGCTTTTTTTGTAAACACGTTGCGCCTGTTCAAGAAGCGTATTCGCAGACGGAATATCCCTACAGGCCACATGAAGGATCGACGGTTCAACTCGCAGCCACACCGTAGCTCGTTCCGTTCCTCGTTCTGTTTTTAGTCCTGTTTCTGGTTCTATTCTAATATTGAAAAACGAATTGGTAATGAAGTCATGGCTGACGTTGATCCATTCTGTTTCGTTTTTTTTGCCTGTTCCTTTCCAGAGATAGACACGGCCGGAACAGGAGGAAGTCGTATAATAATGTTTATGTTCGTTGAACAATGTTAATAACGGAATAATTTTAGTATCAATACTCCCTTTCTTGCTTTTGTCCAGTTTGGCCAGAAACGTCTTTTTTTCGTTTTCAAATCCCATAGTTAATTTTACAATGATAATATTTAAAATATTTCTCCTTTTTTTAAGATAAATGAAACGCGGAAAAATTGAAAAAGTCCTCATTGAAGAAAAAACGGGCAAAAAATATTATGTAAAAGATCTCAAAGATGATTTTCATGCCTCGCAGGGGATTATCTCTCAAAAAGACCTCTCCTCTGGGAAAGAAACAGTTATTTCCAGCAAAAAGGTGTCATTTCTCTGTCTCGATCCTACCTTCCCGGATCTCTGGGAGAATCTTCAACGAGGTCCGCAAATCATGCTGCAGAAAGATATAGGTTTTATTCTGGCAAAGACAGGCGTAAACAGAGATTCAAGAGTCGTTGATGCCGGGGGTGGTTCCGGTTCGTTATGTTTATCCTTAGCCAATGTCTGTAAAGAAGTTACCGTGTATGAAATTAATCCGGAGCATTATGATATTGTTATGAAAAATATTGGGTTGTTTGGGATGAAAAATATTTCTGTAAAACAACAGAATGTGGATGATGGAATTGATGAAAATGATCTCGATCTGATTACGTTAGATCTGCCAGAGCCATGGAAAGTGATTACCCATGCAGAAAAAGCATTGAAAAGAGGAGGGCATCTCGTGGTCTATCTTCCTAATCTACATCAGGTAAAAACATTTATTGATTCTACAAAAAAAACAGGAATAAAAGTCATAGAAACCGTCGAATTATTAGAACGAAAATGGAAGATTGAAGATAAAATCATGCGTCCGGAATTTCAGATGTTAGGGCATACGGGATTTTTGACATTCTGCCGGAGGTTCTGAAGAGATGACCATCAAAGTAAAAAAATTGGCTGCAGATGCAATCGCGCCAACATTCATGAGAAAGGGGGATGCGGCAATGGATTTGTATGCAAATGAAGAAGCAACAATTCCTCCCAATGAAAGGAAAATTGTCGGGACAGGAATTGCCATGGCTCTTCCTTTTGGATATGCTGGGTTGATTTGGGATCGAAGCGGTTGCGCAGCAAAATATGGACTTAAAACGATGGGCGGTGTTTTAGATTCTAATTATCGGGGAGAGATTAAGATTATAATCCATAATCTTGCGAAAGACCCATTTAAAGTAGAAAAAGGGATGAGGATTGCCCAAATGGTAATTCAAGCCGTAGAACAACGAGAGATTGAAATTGTAGATGAATTAGACGAAACGAACAGGGGAGAAAACCGCTTTAACAGTACTGGATTGATGTGATGAACGTTGTGAAAAAAGCAGAGATCTTAGAAAGATGTTAAGAGCATCAATTATTTATCATTTCTTAGCAATGTTCCAAAGAAAATCAAAATAAGTCTTAAATCCATCAGCAAGGTTTTTATTTTTTATTCTTATGGCATAAGGATGTTCATCCCACAGCAGAATATAGACGAAGTCTTGAAAGATATCAATTGCCGCAGGACTTTTAAATCCTCCTCGCATGAACTTTATCTCCGATAAACCTTCTCCTGCTCTTTGTTTAAAAAATTTATTTTTGGGATTGTCCAAGATCATCTTAAATCGGTGTTTTTTCTGTTTGGAAATTTTGTTTACATCTCGCAGAATATCAGCTAATTGTTTATTTTTGTACGCTTGATTAGAAAAACCAATAATATAAATTGTTTCATTTTTTGGACATTCCTCAGCAAGATTCACCATTGCATTTTTGAATCCACTTAAGCCCTCAAATATTGCTGTTTCTGTCGAAGAGATATTTTTGTTTTGTAAATTTTTCAAATAAGGAATACTCTCTTCAATCGCTTTATTTCTTTTTTCAATTATTTTTTTGATTACGGAAGGATCTAATGCAGTATATTTTTTCCCTGAAGCCCTTTTTTCATAAGTTATTAATCCATTCGTTATGAGAGTATCCAGAGCAGAATAAACTTGAGAATTAGATACTCTGGTATGTTTTCGTATTTGTGTTCCTGAACAGGTTCCTAATTGCAGAATGGAAAGGTATACTTTTACTTCATTCTCCGTCAGTCCCAGACTTTTGAGTATATTGTTTTCCATGTTCTACTAAAAAGGAGGACTTATATTTAAATATTACTGTCATTGTATAGTAGTTATGAAAGAAAAAGTAATGGGGATCATGGAAAGACATGGGTATACTTCACAAAGAGC
>JAGVYN010000045.1 GCA_018303265.1 Candidatus Woesearchaeota archaeon | reverse complement strand
AGGTACATTATCCAAACATAATTCCCGGGCTTTTTCAAACGGGATCATGACCTTTTCCACATCTAACTTTTCTACGGTCATTGATTCATTCTTAAAAACATCATCCGCTGGTTTAATTTCAATAGCGTTGTTCGTCTGCAAAAACACCGTAATTTTTTCTGTGGCGGGATTGAAAAATCCAACTTCCCAATCCTGTGTTGGTGTGCCTTCAGCCGTTACAGAAGAAAAAAAATGAGACAGAAATGCTTCCTTGTTGCGTTCCTGCCATTGCTGAAAAAGATCGTCCTGTTGTATAACAGCAAGCACTTCCTGGGGAGCAATGGCATTCTGTGGACTAGGCATATTCTCTCCATGTATAGCTGCATTTTTCGCACTTAAAGAAACGTGTTTCCGGTTCATCCGCACCCCTCGTCTGCTGCGTCCAGAAATAAGCAACATCATGCCCGCATTTCTCGCACCTCGTGCGCATCTTGGGATTCATTTCGATATTCTCAATGACTTCTATCTTCTTCTTAGGAGGAACGGTTTCTTTAATCGCCGTGTTGGCTTCCCCTGCCGGCGCTTTGCTATAACCGCAAGAACAAAATAATACTTTTTTACCGCCTTTATCTTTTGGCCGCAAGATTGAACCACATTCGGGACAAAACATAGGATATCACCCTCCGCATATTTTTTCGCATATCTTTCTTAGGGGGATTAACATTTTATTTAAATACTTTATCTCTCAATCGTGATCCCAAAGGGCTGGACGGCATTCACAAACAGAATTTTAACCCATCCCAAATATGGAATCCGTAATACCCCTTTCCCATAGACACGGTCTTCACTGATTTTCGTTTCCCCTAACGAACCGGCAATGCTTTCACTGTTATGGTCGCCTTTCGTTTGATAAAAATAATCGCCGTCTTCCTGCCACGTTTTTACAACGCGATGAATGATCGGCTGGGGTTTATTTCCCTGGAACACAAGTATATCACCAACATCAACATTGTTTCTATGTGCTCTCCAGAGAATGATGACATCCCCTTTATCAAATCCATTTTTAAAAGGAAACATTCTAAACTGTTGTTTGGTAATATCTTGCTGTTCATACCATTTCCCGCAAACGTCCCAATAGTTATCGAAAGAATGTTGAAATTCCGCAAATTGCTGGCCGCAGAGAACTCCCCTGTGAAGACCGTGTTCCATGCTCTCGCTCACCACAGCAACGATGGGAAAACCTGTCCCCAGAATGACTCCTAACAGAGGATAAACAAGATAGCGTATCACAAGAAAAGCAATGATAAGGTTTGCCAGCCAACTCCAGACAGAATCATCGTGCCAGAAAAAACGCCAGGCTTGCTTGCTATGGTATTTTATTCTTGCCCATTTATCCATGGGAGAATAGCTTTCTTTCAGTTTAAAAAGTTTTGTATAAAGTTTTTTATAGTCTCTTTTGATTGTTTGAAAGATGCTGATCGGAAAGAAGCTGGTGGACGAAGAGAAAATCCGTGAACTCATTCTCGCAATTAAACAAAAGAAAGAATTACAGCAGATTAGCAATGACTTTGTCCGTGATCACGTCTATTCCTATTTTCAACAAAACCCGCAAAGAATTTCTGAACTTGCCAATCCGCGATCACAGAAATACAAACAAATTATCAAAGAAGTGCGAGCCAAGTTGCGGCGGATATATAGTTTGTTTCGAACGACGGAAGAAGGGAAGGAAAGAAGAGAATTGTTTGAAGAATGGCTGCAAGGTTCTCTACGTCAAAGAAGAAAGACCATAGAAAAAATACTGGCAACGCATGCTTCCACGAGAGAACGCGTATCGTATTATCCACAGTTATACGACAAAATATTTTCCATCACGGGAAAACCAACAAAACTCATCGATCTTGGCTGCGGGATAAACCCTTTTTCCCTTCCGTTTATGAAATTGCAGAAATGTACGTATTATGCGTACGATATCAGTATAGAAGAAGTGGAATTATTGGATCTTTTTTTTCAGGAACTGCATAAAAAAAATGTCAATTTTGCAGGCCATGCCGCCGTTCTTGATGCTCTTCAGATGGCAAAACTCGCAAAACTCAAAGAAGTAGATCTTTGTTTCCTGTTTAAGATGACCGATGTTCTTGATCAGGGAAAAGGACACAAAGTAACAGAGAAAGTACTCCAAAACATTCCCGCAAGGGTTGTGGTTGTTAGTTTTCCTACGTTAACGATGAGCGGCAGGAAGATGAATTATCCCAGAAGAAAATGGATTGAATTACTGTGCCATCGTTTGGGATACCATTATCGGACTCTGGAGTTTGAAAATGAAATCTTTTATATGATAAAGAAAAAGTAAGATAAGAACAAAAGAAAGAAAAAGTAAATTAGGGAATAAATTATTAAAAAACAGCTTTTTTTTATGGATCTATGGTTCAAAAATCAAACGCCATTTTTATCTACGGAGAACATTTTGTTCCTTCATCATATCTCGATTTGATAGAACAAAGAGTCGATGTTCTGTTAAAACAGTATGGAAAACCAATGACTGTTGAGAATGTTGATGATTCTGCTAAATTTTATGCTCATCCTAAACGGAGTTACGCATCCTACCTCCAGCAAGCACGCCGTGGAAGCCGTCATCCGCCAAAATTTCATCCACACCAGTTAAACGCAGATTTTTTAATGGATGTTATGAACTCTTTTCCGCCAATTATAAAAGTGGAGAAAGTCTTTTTTCTTAATCCCCATGCCATCATTGTGACAACACAAGAATTATATGATCCAAAACCAGGCCCAAGCGAATTTGTTACTACTGCTTCACGGACTGGTCTGGATGCTGTCATTTCAACATTCCATTTCTCAAAGGATTACTGTCCAGAATTACGTCGAAGACAGTTTTGCGCGGACGTTGATTCTACCCTTCAGAAAATGTTAGATTTGCGTACAAAAGAGAGAGTTCATCATGTTTAATAAATCTACCGCATGTAACATCTTCTCTCAAAAAGTTCTACACTGGTACTCGCATCATAAACGTGATCTTCCCTGGCGTAAGACGGATATTAATCCCTATCATGTTGTTGTTTCTGAATTTATGCTGCAACAGACACAAGTGCCCCGCGTGATGGAAAAGTTTCGTGAATTTACAGAAAAATTCCCTACGATCCATGATTTGGCAAAGACTTCCAAAGCAGACATTATTCAGGCCTGGAGCGGTCTCGGATATAACCGAAGAGCACTATTGTTGCATAAATTTGCACAAGTAATCTGTGAAAAATATGAGGGCAACATCCCGGGAACAGCAGAAGAATTAATCACCCTGCCAGGAATAGGTCCATATACAGCAGGTTCCATTGCGTCGTTTGCCTTCAACAAGCCGGAACCGGCGATTGACGTCAATGTGCGGCGGATTTTGTACCGTTTTTTTGCAGGAAAAGATCAGGGACTGCCTGGTTCAAAACAGGAAGAAGAAAAGTGGTACAACGTAGTTAAAAAGACAATCCCCAATAACAGAAGTAGGGATTTGCATAATGCATTAATGGATTTTGGATCGTTAGTATGCCTACGGAAGAATCCGTTATGTTCCGCCTGTCCCCTGGCCGATTCTTGCCAATTTTTTCCGTTATATGAAACGAAAAAAGAAAAAGTACTATTCGTGATGGAAAAAAAAGTAGAGCAAGGTGTGATGGAAAATGGAAAACACATCCCGAACCGGATTTTCCGGGGAAGAATCGTGGAGTTTGTGCGGAAGAATGAAATGAAAGAAGTAGGTATTGAAGAATTGGGAAAAGAAATTAAGAAGGATTATACAACAAACGAAGAAGAGTGGTTACTGATGTTGTGCGCAAGGTTGAAAGAAGAAGGATTCTTAGAATATTCAAAAAAGAAAAATAAAATCAAACTTACTTTAGCAAACTAAAAGATTTATATAATAACCATTACATTATCTTTTTCATGAAACCATCCTACACTTTTCTCGAACATACCGCAGACGTTTTATTCCAAGCAGAAGCGCCTACTCTGCCAGAGTTGTTTGAGCAATGCGCCTTGGCTGTGGAAGATACCCAGGTTGATGTTAAAACCGTTGAACCATTGCAAGAAGTGACTATTACAGGAAAGAATAATACTATTGAAAGATTGCTGTTTGATTTTATTGATGATCTTATTTTTTATAAAGATGCAGACTTGTTAGTATTTAGTAAGTTTGATATCGAGATCGAAGAAAAATATCAGGAATTTTATTTAACTTGTAAGGCGTATGGAGAACAGGTTGATCATACGAAACACGATCCAAAAGTAGATGTAAAAGCAGTCACGATGCATCTGTTTGAAGTCGCCAAAGTGAAAGAGGGATGGACAGCAAAAGTGTTGCTGGACATATAAGAGCTATAAAAAAAGGGATAAATAAAAGATGACTTCATTATTTTCCTTATCAGAAGGCATCCGCACCTGTACAGCCTGTCCTCTCCATAAATCACGAACCTTGGCTGTTCCTGGAGAAGGACCAGCAAAGGCAGAAATATTCTTTGTGGGAGAAGCCCCTGGGAATGAAGAGGATAGACAAGGGCTGCCTTTCGTTGGACGATCAGGAAAATTTCTTGATGAATTATTGAAAATAGCAAATATCAAAAGAAAAGACGTCTTTATCACGGGAAGTGTCAAATGTCATCCAACAGCAAACCGCACTCCAATTCTTATTGAATTAACAACCTGTAAACATCTCTGGTTAGAGAAACAAATTGAAATCATCAAACCAAAACTGGTTGTGGTGTTAGGTTCCATTGCTCTAAAATCCTTATTGAATGAAACAAAAATACAACCTCTTCATGGAAAAGTTATCAAAAAAAATAATCAGCGGTATTTTATTACCTATCACCCATCAGCGGGCATGCGCTTTCCGGCAATAAAAAAGAAAATGATTGATGATTTTATAATATTAAAAACGATTATTAAAAAGTTGTAGGAAAGATTAATATATACCAGAATCTTTTAATTTTTTATGGTGTATTACAGTTCAAATTCCGGATACAATAATTCAACATCATCAACAGCGTATTCTTCCTCCAGCGGAGCGAGTTTTTATTCTCTTCCAGCAAGAAAACCGACCTGTTGCGGAAGGAAGAGCGGTGGGAGTCATTTACAGTGTCCAAGTTGTCCGTTCCGTTAGAAATATTTAAATAGGAAAATATCTTTTCTTTACAAATGGCAGTGATAGGTGTTGAATGGGTATCTGTACCCTTACGACTGATTCTTGGAGCAATTTTCATTGTCCACGGCTATCCAAAATTGTTTAAAGATTTCAAAAATGTTGCCGGCTGGTTAGCATCAGAAGGATTTAAACCCGGCGCGTTCTGGGCGTTTGTGTTAGGTGCGACAGAATTTTTTGGTGGGGTTGCGATTCTTGTGGGAGTTGCCTCCAGGGTTGCAGCAGGATTGTTAATTATCAGCATGTCTACT
>JAGVYN010000049.1 GCA_018303265.1 Candidatus Woesearchaeota archaeon | reverse complement strand
TAATTAGTTTGATGATGAAAGGGAAGGATACATCGAGAAGAAAATAGTTGTGAATATTATATTTTTTCATCAGTTCAATGCTCTTTATTTCAATTCCTTCACATTTGACATTAAGAATGATGAAAGCATGGTTGTAATGCTGTAAAAATTCTTCCAATTGCACTCCTTCCACGAATGGGTCATGGTGAAGAATAAGCGTGTCTTTGTATGCACGTATATCCACTTCAACACCTGCATGCTGCGGAGTTTCTTTCAATTTTTCAATGGTGTTCACGCGATGGTTTATGAGTAACATAAAGTATCTACATTCGAAAATGGGGCACTACTTTTTAAATTCTCATGATTCTAAAATATCCTGCGTGCTTATGCTTCCGTGGAAGTATGATTGGTCTCATTTGTTGTGGTGATCCCATTGTTCTCATCTTCTGATATATTCTTCTCTTCAACAGGTTCCGTGAAATACACGTCATTCACTTGCGAACAGCTATAGTCCACTTTCCAGGTGACAATTCTATCTCCGGTAATCTGTCGCCGGTCATCAAATTTACTGAAACATTTCATGCCGTGCCCTTCGTAAAAGAACAGTTTTGTGAATGTGCTTGCTGCCTGTGATGGATCCGTGAGGAGAAAATGATGCTTCTCGCCATCCGGGAGCAGGACAACAGAGAAACCGGTTTTCTTCCCTGTTAATTCTGTCTCTTGTATTCCTTCTTCCGTTGGATAGACTATCGAGGTTGGAACAATTCCAGGATTATTTTCCAATGTTACATTAAAAGTATTGAGGTCAATACGAAATGCAAAGTTTCCTCCTTGTGCAGAACCTGCGCAGCGAATTTCAGTATAGGATAGAGTATCACAATCCCCGCTGGAAAGATATCCCGGCCAGGGTGCAATCCACATATCCCGGCCAGGGTGCAATCCACTGATCTCCTTTCGTCGTTTGAATTTCACTATACATGCGGTCAGCTTCTTCTTCGCTTAGGTTAAAAGTGGTGGTGAGATAGGCAACGGCATCCGCTCGCGCAAGGTTGTGTGTGTTTTGGTACATTGTCGCTTTTGTGAAATCCCAACTGCCAAAATGTCCCCAGACACCTGCTTTTCCAACCATATCTTCTGAAGTGATATAATAATTAGGAATGAGATCAGCGCAATGCGTATATTCCAGCATGGTTTTGGCCTGTTCCTTTGTAAGGCCTAATTCCTGATATTTCTGGTACGCTTTATTTTTATCCGCAATAGAAAATGTCATACAAGATGGTAATAGAACGCAAGGAATCTCCGGTAAATTCATCTAACTTATGTGGCGCGGTTTCCTGTGCGCAATTTAACATGCGTAAAATGCCCACGGCTTCTGCTTCATTATTTGTAAGCAAAGTTTTTCCAACCCAATGGATGCGTTCTCCCTGATCTCCTCCATCAAACGTCACCATGCGTTCGGCGATGGCCACAAACCAGTGTCCAAAATCCCACCAGCTGGTAATAAGAGCTCTTGTTGAATCTTCCTTAATTTTGGTAAGCGCTTCAAACCATCCATCATTCATGCCAGGAATTTCATTTTTGGCAATGTTCTTGGCAGTTGAGAAAGGAGCGATCAGCAGCAGTGCTAACGCAGCAAAAACTAACACCCTGCTCACATGCTTATTGATATGCAGGCCCTTATCTATCCACGAACTGAGCCGTTGGTACGCTATTCCCAAAGTAACGCCAGCAGCGATTGAAAATGGCGCGCCCATTAAAATAGAGAACCGAATTCCTTTTGAAAAAGCATACGCCGTAGTAAATATCCAGATGGCCAGGAGAAAGGGGTAGATAAATATCGTTTCTTCTTCCTGCAAGTAAATAACTTTGCACAATCCTGCGAGCACAGGCAGGCCGGCAAAGATGATGAATGTTAATGGGTTATTCAGTTTTTCTGAGAGTGAAAGCATGATTATGTAATATAACCCTGAACTTACAACGTATCCTATATTCCAGGCATCCATCTTTTTTCGATTGACAAGCAGTATGATGATCCCCATCATGGCAATAAGGAAAAAGAGTTTTCCTCCGTGCTGGGAAATGATGTTGGAAAATGAGGTGGTATTAAATTCGGCAACCGTTGTTAACACGTTAGGCCAGATACTCTTCACGCCAACCGCTTTCAGCGTTGTGAATCTCGTTATCCTTGAAAATACATTGAGGAAGAGAGCAGTATTCTGGAAAATTGAAACAAAGATGCCGGAACTGACAATGAATCCAATGAGAAGAAGAAAATAAGATTTACAGGATGTCGTTGTGAGAATCTTCGATTGAAATTTATATTTATTTTGGATAAATCTTTTTCCTATTTCAAACGCAAGGCACATACTTATTGCAATAAGTACTACTAAAAATATATGCGACCATCCGGACCAGGTAATGGCATATAATCCAACAAATAATCCCGCTGCGCTGGAAAGAAGCCATCGTGCCGTCTGTTTTTTTGCCGTAAATGCTTCTACAAATAGCCAGACGATAATTAAAGGAAAAAGGATATTTTGAGGATCGGTGTCAGCAGAGCTTCGTGTCAATACCGGACCGTTCACGGCCAGAAGCATCGCTGCAAAAAAGCCGCTAACATTGCCCGCCAATCTTCTTCCAATAAAAAAGGCTGGAATGAGGGCCAAGCCAATAATCACTGCTGGCAAGAAGAGGAAAGCTTTCATCAACGAAACACTGGAATCAAATAAATGAAATACTTTGTACCAATATGCCGCAAAGTACGGATGTAATTGTAATGATGATACTTTGCCTAATCTTCCGTTTCTCAGACTGAAGTAGGATTGGCCGTCAATTATTTTGTCCCCTAAATGACCGTGGTTTATGACGTTCCTGGCTTGGCTGTACCATAAATATGAATCAATGTCGATGATGTACGCATCGCCGTTTTCATCCTGAAAGTTGTTTTTATATTGTTGTGATAGTTGAGCGACATCTCTCTCAATCTGTTCTTTGTTTTGTTCAAGTACAGTCTGGAGATCTTTCTGGATAAGCGCATTTCTATTTTGCTGAGGTAAATTGGGATATTGTTGGTTAATTTGGGCTTCAATCTGATTCTGGTAGAAATTATAGATGGTTTTTTGTGCCCAGTCTTCTGTAATGGGGAGTGCAGCAGGCATCGTTCTAAAATAAGTGCTTACAACGATTGCTATAAAAATGAACAGAACAGGAATTAACCATTTCTGATGGTGTTTAAAAAAAGAAGACATTTTTTGGAGATCAAATGAAATATCTTCTTCGTTTTTTCTTTCTTCCTTTCTTTCTTCTTTTGCTTTTTTCTTTCCAAAGAATCTTTTGATCTTCTCTTTTACTTTCGAAAAATCGATGGAGATTTCCTCTTCATTAGTTCGCTGTTGAGATTCTTTTTTGTTGTCTTCCACCATTAAAACTCCTTTCTTTTCTTGCAGAGAATAGTCCTGTTTATAAAATTTGTTGTAACCTACTTTGGAGGTGGATTATAAAGATGACTCATTTTCGTCATTGTGTAAGTACAAGATATCTTCTGTCGGATGACGATATAACCCTTCCCCTAATCGTTTCTGATCAAAGATATGGCCAATAATGCCGATGCTTCTGGCCAGCGCAAATAAGCCGTTCATGTACCCGATTTCTATGATTTGGTTGATTTCTTCTTGGGTAAAACACTCCGCTGACACTAATGCATCCAAAAAGAGGGCTGCCATGCACCCATCAATGTTTAAGATAAGATTGTCAGCTTTTTTAAGAGTCTCTGTTTCAACTTCCAACACGTAGTTAAGATATTGTGTTGCGGGAAAGTTCTTTCGTCCAAACTCTTTTAACAACTCTACCCGCTTGTCAGGGTTTTGTTTTGATTTCACTCTATGTCCAATTCCGGGAATGGGAATACCTTTCTTTTTCATCATCTCCACAAATTCTTCCGGCGGTTGATTTTTGTCGCATGCTTCTTTAAAATATCTGCTTGCATCATCAATGGCTCCGCCAAAACGAGGCCCGATCGTTAACAGTCCGCTGCACAACGAAGAAATAACATCTTTTCCGGCTCTGGCCGAAACAATCGCATTATGGGCGCCTGAAACCGCAGGGCCATGGTCGGCGCAGAGGATCAGGCATAATTCCATAAAATGAGAGAAGTATTTGGGTACTTTCTTTTTAAACCATAATAAAGAGATCACATCTCCGATACTTTTGTTTTCTTCAATAATAGTGCTAATCGGAATAGTGCAATAGGTAGGTTCATCTCCTCGATCGTCCGAGATTGTTGTGGTGAAATGAGTCTGGTTTCGCATCGGCATTACTGGCGGGCTTACTTCTTCTTTTACCCTAATAATTCCAGATTCTTTTAATGTTGTGAACTTGTGAGCAATGGTATTTTCGAGTTGTGCGAATGATTCAGGAACAATAATCCCTGCTTCTCTCAATGCCTCATTTTTTTTAGATGCTTGTTCTTGTTCGTTTCCTGCCCTTGCTCCCGCGTGGCCGAACTGGACTTCCCACGAAAAAATATCCGCGCACGTTCCAGAAATCCACATGACCAGCGGTTTCGTGATTTTCCCTTCTTTTTTTGCTTGTATGATTTCGTATTCCTGTGCTCCGCCCAGTTCCCCTAAGGCAACAATGAGTTTTATATCCAGATCGGTTTCATAGCGCAGGATGTGGTCGAGAAGAGTTGATCCTGGATAGCGATCACCGCCAATGGCGATCCCTTCCTTAATGCCGTCTGTCGCCCGGCTGATGATGTTAAACAATTCGTTCATCATCCCTCCTGATTTAGAAACAAGACCGACACTTCCAGAACGGTAGAGTTTTGCCCGAAGAAGGTTTTCCATTTCCCCCCCGGCGTATCCTCCCAGACGGAATGCTCCTGCGGCAATACCACCAACGGTGGAAGGGCCGATGATCATTTTATGGTTCTTTGCAGCAAGAGCAATAAGCTCTTTTGTCTGTCGTTCTGACACGCCTTCTGCAACAATGATGATCGTTTTGATAGATGGTGTTGATAGTGCTTCTTTTACAGACGCATATACCGAACGGAACGAGGCAAAATTGACGAGAACGTCTGCCTGCGACTGTTTCATCACTGCTTCTTGTAACGTAGTATATATCGGAATCAGAATCTCGGCACTTCCAAAGAAGGCTTTATGAAATCCTTTCCGTTCAGGATGGATAATTCCTGCCACACTTGGTGTCGTACGTTGGCAGAGATAATCAAAATCGAGCATCTGCTGAAGAGGTTTCGCTTTCAAATTGTAAAACAGCGCTTGTGTTTGTGCGGTAAATCTTCTTGTGTCATTCATGGCAGTGCCTCAAGTGCTTTTGGTATGATATCAACCAGTGGAACATCAGGGCCATACACTTGGATGGGAAGCTGTAATTCTTTTCCTGCCTCTTCCATCAGGGCAAGCCCTTTCTTGTCGTTAGGCCCTCCCCGACGGACAAAAATGGAGATGTTTCCTTGCCGCAGTTGTGAAGCATATTCGCGCAGCGCTTTGACAATTCCTCTGAACGTTTTTTCAATATCAGTGAAATTGGCGATAGCCCCGGCGATGATAAGAACTTTTTTCTGCGAAACGTCACGAGTCATCAGATCGAGAATAGTCTTGGCATATTGATACGATTCCTCCTCGCTGGGATTGCCACTATATTCTCCGTAATTGGCAATTTCCAGGCCATAGCCGTGCTGAACAATAGTATCCATAAAAATGATGCTTGCCCCGCCTCCGGAAAGGATATTCCAGATTCGTCCATTGGGATTAAGGATGGTTAATTTAAGTGAAGCGCCGCTGTTCTTATCTAGTTCCGCAATGTACTGCTCTTCAGGAAATTCTTTTTTTCCGAATTCCTTGGGAAAGGCAAGGTTGTTCCACTGCTGCTCGTTCTTGAAAAACGCACAGCTGTCAAGATAGGCGACGGTATCCAGAAGATGGATTGTTCCATTTTCGCCGATGGCAAAAGGGTTAACTTCAAGATACGTAAAATCAAGATCCAGAAAGACATGGTATAATGATTTTATGAAAGTTATGATGATCTCTTTATTCTTATGCGGGGGGATTTTTTGATTGATGTCAATTGTATCCATGCTTGTTAAAGTAGGTATTTCTATTGCTATTACGTTCTCCCAATTTTCTTCGATATTGATACCTCCTTCGGGGGAATAATAAATGATATCATTATCTCGTTGGGAGACAATTGAAATATAATATTCTTCTTCATGTGGGATAAACGGTTCGATGATGAAATGGGTAAGCGTATCGGTCGTTTTTCCAATCGTTATCTCTTTATTGCGATGCTGTGTAATGAATTCTTGTACTTGCGGGAAGGCAGCATTTACCAGAACAAGATTGTGTTTTTTTCTCTTCCCAAATAATTGGTCTGGTTTTACCACTAATTTGTTTTCATGTAACCATAGATGTTGTTGGGGGAGTGTATCCAGATTCGTTTCTGGAGTTACGAGAACGGCGTTCTGTTTCAAAAGCATCGGGATGTTCTCTACGATCATTCGTTTCGCTTCATATTCGCGTATTTTCTGCCGTGCCATACCCTGTTTTTTGAGTTGTTTTATTTGTTTAATACCCCGCCCCTTTGGGCGATTGGGTCATCAAGTCACAACTTGCTGCGGGGTATTGAACTTTGAAAAACCCTAATAATACCCCGCCGCTTGTGGCGGTTGGGTTTTTCATTTAAATAGGTTCTGAAAGATGAATCGTTATCCCGTTACATTTTAATATAAGTTCTATTTTTTAAAACGTCATG
>JAGVYN010000048.1 GCA_018303265.1 Candidatus Woesearchaeota archaeon | reverse complement strand
CAATCGTACAAGAAGTTGGCGCTGGTTTCCTGCCCATTCGTTTCACAACCAACCAATTTACCCCAGAAATGCTGTTTCTGCCATTAATGTTCCTGAACATCTACATGTTTCTTAACCTCAACAAAAAAAGATACTTGCACGGCTACGTCATTTCGTTTATCATCCTCTCATTTACAAGTTCAGCCACGTTTCTTCTTCTCGTGGGGTTTGGGATCTATCTCCTTCTCTCGCTTCTCGAAAAGAAAAAAATTGACAGGGCAGAGATCGAGGTCATGCTTTTTTCACTCTTCTTCTTCATCTGGTCGCAGTATCTTTTCTTTAAAGATATTCTCTTCGAGCAAGGCATCTCATTTATCTGGAAGAACATCCCGGCAGAGATTATTTCCCAGTACTTCCCTTTATTATCCCTCACCCAGTCAGCCATCTTGGTGAGCGTAATCCCTTTCCTCGCAGGAATATTTGTCGTGTACCGCTCGCTGTTCCATCTTAAAAATGAAAAGATGTTTCTACTGATCAGCCTGGTCATCTCCACAACGCTGCTCACATGGCTGAGATTTATTGAATTTAAACTATCCCTGGCGTTTACAGGAGTAACCCTGGCGATCCTTTTTGCCTCGTTCTACCAAGATACACTGCAGTTCCTGCAAAAAACAAAAATCCATCACCTGCATAAACTCTTTCCCCGCTTCGTTCTGGTTCTGTTGGCGATAACCATGCTCTCTCCCGCGATAACCACGGCCTTGCGGCAGGAAATGCCGACAGTGGAAGAAATAACGGCTTTTCAATGGATCAAAGAGAACATACCCCAAGAGGCGACCATTCTGGCGTTGCTAGAAGAAGGGCATCTGATAACATTTGTCAGCAACAGGACAAACTTTATGGACGACCAGTTCACGCTTATCCCGGATGTGGAAAAAAGATTTGCCGCCCTTACCTCGCTTTTCACCACGCAATTCCAGACAGAAGCGATAAGTTTATTTGATGAATACAACATAAGGTACATCATTCTTACTCCTTCCGCAAAAGAAAAATACAACCTGACGAATTTGCAGTATAGGTCAAGAGAATGTTTCGAGAGAATTTATGAAGATGAATCTACCAAAATTTACGATGTGAGATGCACTCTGGAAAAAACTCGAGAGGGATAACGAAAATCTAGACCATGGCCCAAACTACTGTTGATCAGGAACTTGTCACGGAGAAAAATAGATATTGCCGCCATCTGTTCACGCACCAGAAAAAATATCTCTTTCTGCTGGCTATGCTCGTCCTGAGCGCGCCTTTCGTCATGAATGCGATCCATGATAAACCGCTGTTTATTGGTGGAGAAAGCTATTATCACCTTGTTTCAGCGGAGCAAAAAGATAACTTCAACTTAGTAGTATTCATTCTTTCGCTCATTCCCCTTTCGATTAAACAAGCGGGTGCCTTTCTTCTTTCCCCCCTATTGGGACTGGTATCTCTTTATCTTTTCTTTTCTCTCGCTGAAAAAAACAAGTTTTCACCGCAATTTACTTTCTTTTTCCTGGCCTTTCTGATCATCTCGCCGGCATTTATTTTTACGTTCACGACACTTTCATCATATTCCATGTTCATCTTTCTCGTTGTTCTGGGATTCCTGCTGCTGACGCAGGAAAGTAGAACACCGCAATATTTTTCTCTCCTGCCTTTCGTTGCAGCAACTTTTTTTGACACGTTCAGCACTTTTTTGCTGTTGTGCCTGATCGTGTTCTATGTCCAGAATATAAAGAATCATCAGAAGAAACAAGATTCTTTCATGAAACTGCTCATGGGCACGGTAATCTTCTTTATCTTCATCAATGGCTTCATTCTTCATCTCCCTTTTATTATTGGGCCATTTTATATTGAACAGGCGCTGCATGACCTCATTTCCGACCTGGGAAGAGGATTGAGCGGGATAAGTTTTTTTAGCGTTCTTCTGGGATTCATTGGCCTGATCGTTGCTTTGAAGAAAAAGAGAATATACCCGGCATACTTGCTGCTGGCAATCATAATCCCTTTTTATATTTACCGGCCGGAGATACTTTTTTTTCTCATCATCCTCAGCACTGTTTTCACAACCATTGGTTTCATAAAAATATTTGAAGAAAAATGGAGACTTCCTAGTTTGAAGAAATTTACTTTTTTGCTTCTTCTTTTAGGAATAGTGTTTTCTACGTTAGCCTATCTTGACAGAATTCCTCAAAGCAGTCCGACGGTCACAGAAACGGCAGCGCTCACTTGGATGAAAGAAAATATTCCCAAAAATGAAATTGTCTTCTCCTTTCCTGAAAATAGTTATTACATTCTGTATCTTTCGGAACACAAGCCGTTTTATGCGCTAAATGACCAGGACAATGAGGCACAGAAAGCAAATGACAGCATCGGCATTAGCTCAGCGCTGTATATTGAAGACTTGTTTCCTTTACTTGAACAACATAACATTTCCATTATCTATATTACGAAAGACATGAAAAGCCGACTTCCAGAAAAACAAGGTTTGCTGTTTTTGTTAAAAAACGAAAAGTTTAAATTAATCTATTTCAACCAGGAAGTAGAGGTTTGGCGATTTAAAAAAGATGATAGTTACTCTTCTTGATGCGGTACTGCTTACAACCTATTTTCTTCTCTTGTTCCTCTCACTCTTCTGGTTGTTGGTCTTGCTCTCGCCAGAAAAAAACGATATCAAAAAGAAACTGACACGCCACCCTTTGTTCTCTGTCATCGTGCCGGCCTATAACGAAGAAGAATCAATACACAAAACACTCGTCTCGCTTTGCAATGTAGCCTATCCTCAAGAGAAAATGGAGATTATCGTGGTGAATGATGGATCAACAGATAACACCAAAAACATTGTGGAAGAATTTATCCGTGAGCATCCCACGAGAAACATAATGCTCATCAACCAGGAAAACAAGGGAAAAGGAAAAGCCATGAACAAAGGGCTGGAAAAAGCAGCTGGTGAATTTTTTGCGTGTCTTGATGCCGATTCTTTTGTCGCGCCTAATGCCTTACAGGTGATGCTTCCTTTATTTGAAGATGATATCAAAATTGCTGCGGTGTGTCCGCTTTTAAAAGTAAAAAAGCCGTCAAACGTACTGCAGAAAGTTCAATGGTTTGAGTATATCATAAACATGTTCTACCGGTTTCTTAACGCCAAACTCCACTGCATTCATGTCACCCCCGGACCGTTCAGTGTGTACAGGACGGATGTTATCCAAGAAATGGGAGGATACGATGAAGAAACCATCACCGAGGATTTGGAAATCGCCATCCGCTTACAAAAACATCATTATAGAATAGTCCAGACCTTTGATACTATTGTCGAGACGGAATCCCCCACAACGTGGAAGACGTTATTCCGGCAGCGTGTCAGGTGGTACAAAGGAAGCGTTGACAACACCATCCGGTATAAGAAATTACTCTTTAACAAACAATACGGCGACTTTGGCATGCTCAGGATGCCCACCATCATCGCTTCCGGTGTTATTGCCATCATCCTTACCTCGGCGTTAGTGCAATCCATGATCAAGAAATCTGTTCAGTTTTTTCTCATCCTGAAAGATATTAATTTTGATGTTATTACTCTTTTTAAGAATTACACCTTTGAATTCAATTTTTTAAATCTCCCTTTTTTTAAGATGACGATCGCTTTCACGGTGATCCTCTTAAGCTTTGTGATGATGTATCTGGCGTTTAAAGTCGTCCATGAAAAAATTACCCGCTATGGAAGGACGTGGCTTTCCCTTGTCACCTATCTTTTCATTTATTCCCTCTTCTTGACTACGGTATGGCTCTACATCGCCTATATGTTTATAAAGAAAAAGAAAAATTTCTGGTTCTAAGTTTAAGTGAATCTCATGAGTGAAGACGTATGGAAAGAAAAGTCAGCACAAAAAAATATCTCATTGCCTTTATTTTGACGGTTCTTATTTTTGCAGGAGGGATAGGCATCGGCATCATGTTTGAAAACATCCGGCTTAATTATTCAGAGCAAGTTATCCTTAGTGAGAAAGTCGGGTTGCGGAGCTTGCAGCTTCAACAGAATTATATTGACACTGGTATCGCTGACTGTACCACATTACATCAAATTGTAGAGACAAACATTAACGAATTAGGAAAAAAAATGGGGGAAGTCATTGAATATGAAAAAAGATCTTTTTTAAATGAAGAGGAGTTTAAATTGCAGCTGCAGGATTATTTTCTTACGGAGATCCAATTCCTGCTGACATCGCAAGAGATTGACAAGAAATGCAAGAAAGACAGCGTGAAAATCATTTATTTTTACGGGGAGGACCAATTTGACACACAGGGAGATATCCTTGGTTATATTAAAAAACTCTTTGGCAGCAAGGTCCTTATCTTTTCATTCAATTCCAACTTTAAACAAGAACCAATGATTTCTATTTTACTTACATCCTATAATATTTCAGAACTGCCCGCCATTGTGATTGAAAACGATGTCTACCAAGGCCACCGGACAGTGGAACAAGTCTTGGAATCAGTATGTGAAACATTTCTCACGATGAAAATAGATGTTCCTCCTGAGTGTGAAGAGACCCTCAAAGCAACTCCCCTGCAGCTAGCTGGGGAAAAGAAGAACTAAATAACAAACCGCGACGTTCCTTGCTATGACGTTACCATAAACCCCTTGGCTTGCAAAATTTTCGTGACGGAAGCATCAATGTGCTCTTCAGGAATTTCCCCTTTCTCCACCGCTTCCTTGACAATCTGAATCATCCGATAGATTTCATTGGGATCTTTATCAAAATTTAAAATGAGATCATTCCCGGCCTTGAACACTGCTACATACATCTCATCAAGAGAATTAAAATAGTTTTTCAGCCCTAACATATGAATCTCATCCGAGATTATAAGACCATTATAGTTCCTCTTTAATTCTGAAATTATTTCTGCGGAGACGACAGCAGGAACACCTTTGGAATCAACTTCTCCTGAAGTTATGATATGGCTTACCATGATCGCTTTCACATCGCCTTTCTCAGAAAGATAGGAATAAGGGTACACATCTTCAGGATCGATACGTGCAGTTACAATAAACTTGTGCGGGTCTTTCACAATCAATGTTTTCCCGGGATAATGTTTGGCCGTGGCAATAACCTTCTGCGTCTGCAGACCAAGTGTATACGCCTGGGCAGATTCAGCGATATCCTGTTCATCACCAGGGAAGGTGCGGCATTTCCAGATGGAATCTTCCAGATCAACAACAGGAGCAAAATTAAGGGTAAACCCTAGTTTACGAAGGAATTCCCCCTCCCTGAACCCTTTCTCAAAGGCCTCACCAATATTCTTAATTTCAGAATTGGCCGTGGAGTTTACAATATGTTCAAAAGGGGAAATGCATCCTTCAAAATCGGCCGTCACAAAAAAAGGAATGGGCATGCCGTACTGGAAATCAATAATTGTATTATTAAAAATATGTTCCGTTTGCATCGCAAAGAGATGAATTCCTCCCACCTGCATGCTCCGCCACGGAAGAAAGTTCTGCTGCAATCCGGAAACGATAACCATCTGCGCAATTTTCTGTTCCAATGTCATGGAATCCAGCGTTACCGTGTTATCAATAATTTCCAAGCCTGGCTGTCGGGGAATCAGCCATCCCC
>JAGVYN010000047.1 GCA_018303265.1 Candidatus Woesearchaeota archaeon | reverse complement strand
GTAACTTCGCCTATCTCCTTAAGCTGGGAGATCATCGCTGCATACTTCCCTTCTTCTACTTTAAGTGTATAGGTTCCAGAATAATATGATTTTCTTCCATCACCGTAATCATACTTCTGCACATTTTCATTCAATAACAACGCATCAGCGGCCTTGACGATTCCTTTTAATTTACTTTCTGCGTCCTGGAATGTTTCCCGTTCCACTTCCGTCGTCAGGGAAGCAGTTTTGGTAATTTTCCGATCTGCTTCTTCAGGGGCGAATCCTTCGTCGTAATATACTGGGGGCATGATTCCCGATTTGCTAGATGCTGTGGACGCAGCGTAATCACCTTGTCCGTATCCTTCACCATATCCGCTGGATTGAAAAGTCTCTGTTGTCGGCAGACCTATGAACAGCAGTAATACCACTGCTACCAGTAAGACAATAAGCCAGTTCTCTTTTATTCGTTGAAATTGTTCTTTAATAGTCATGGTTTCTCCCTCTTTTTCATTCTTTCCTTGCTACTTTCTTTCTTCCGCATGGAGCACGACTGATTTCGCTCGGAAAAACTTCTTGCAGAACGCCGCTACTTTTTTTGGGTTATATCTCTTGCAGCTGAAGATATCAATAAATGCTCTTTCTCCTTTTTCATCAAAATGACCGACAATCGTACTTGTTTCAATGAACTGCATTAGCGAATACCCGCGCAGTTTTCCATGACCGAAGCGTTTAATCTCTACCGGCCCGACACGTTTCATGTGAAGTTCTTTTGTAAGAAGCCGAACGAATTTTTCTAGCATAACGGGGTCTTTTATCAATCCAGGATCGCAATCATGAAGGTCGACACTTGCTGACCGTCCCCACCACCACTTTTTGGCCATGGATAAAATAAAATAAAGAAATTATATAAATGTTACTTTGTCCTTCGCTATAATTGAAAACAACAGAAATAGATTTGAACTAACTCATTTTTGTTAAAGTTGCATTTAATTTCGTTGTTTGTCCTTTATAGATCTTTATTGTTCTCGTGTAATTTTTGTATCCGCCAGCTATGACTTTAACAGGATGATATCCCGCACTTAAAAATGGCACGGTTATTGGGGTTAGTCCTTCAAAGACATTGTCTACATAAAGCAGTGCTCCATTTGGAGTTGAAGTAACATACAAATTTCCCGTGGTCTGGTTAGTCGTATTCTGCACCGGTGTTAATGTTGGATTTAATGTCGTTGTTTGTCCTGCGGAAAAGTAGATCGTTTTTGTATAGTTATAGTAGCCTCCTTTTGCAACTTTAACGGTATGGTTTCCAACGCTCAGCCCGGTTAGGGTTAGGGGCGTGTATCCTTTAAAGAAATTATCAAGATACAGGTTTGCTCCGGTCGGATTGGAAGCAACAGATAACGTTGCCGTTGCATTGGTCTGATTCTGCGCAAATGTTAAAGTCACGTTCAATGCTGCCGTTTTGTTAGCATAGATATACTGTGTCGTGGTGTAATCGTAGTATCCGTATTTGGTAACTTTAACGGCATGAATCCCTTCACTTAAACCTTTAACTGTTATCGGCGTTATTCCCTTATAATGGTTGTCTACATACAGGTTTGCTCCCGCTGGATTTGAAGCGACAGACAAATTACCAGTTTTACGAAGCAATTTTGCGTGCAGCGATGTTGTTTGTCCTGTGGATATGAAAACTATTGCGGTGTAGTCATAGTAGTTCGACCTTGTGACATTAACAGTGTGGATTCCTGTGGTTAAATTTGTAACTGTTAGTGGAGTTGTTCCCTTATAGAGATTATCCACGTACAGGTTTGCTCCCAGAGGGTATGAAGTAACATTCAAGTTCCCAGTTTTATTTGTTTGGTTAGTCTGATTTTGTACTGGAGTTAACGTCACATTCAAAACTTCCGTCACTCCAGCATAAATTGATTTTACTATGGAATAATCATTGTAACCAGCTTTTGTAAGTTTAACGGGATGTGTTCCTGCGGTTAAATTTGTAACGGTGATGGGGGTATATCCTTTCAAGATGTTATCTACGTACAAAGATGCTGCTGCTGGAGTTGAAATGACATACAAACTTCCCGTTTGGTTCGTCGCATTTGATTCCGCATACGCTTGATTCAAAGCAACAACTAGCAACAGTAAAAAAAAGAGTCTCCAACGAAATTTCTGTTTCACCATTTCCTGCCCCCTCCGATTACTTTTTTTGTTAAAGCAGGATAAAACCCATTAGTAATATTATATGCATTTTGATTTCCAAAAATATATAACGAAGGACACAAATAAAGAGTCGAGAATATTGTGTCTTTTTTCCCTCTTTTTGTTATCAGAAACACGTATTTTCATGTCCATTCACCTGTTAATTAACCACTATAGAGTAATAATTTAACAAAATATTTATAAATAAAAATGACATTTTGGCATCAAGAGTAAAACAGGTGAACCTATGGACACGTTTGAACTTAAAAAAGAGCAGCTGAAACTAGCGACAAAGGTAGTGCTGCAAGATGGCTTTACGAAACTAAAAACTCTTGGCGGCGCGCAGTGTATTGCCGTAGGGGATGCTCTCTTGGCCAGTGTTGTCATCTGCGAATTTCCTTCTTTTAAAATACTTGAAAATCAAACCTACCTTTTACACAATCCTTTGCCATATAAACCGGGTTACTTGGCATACCGAGAAATGCCTGCTCTCATTGAAGCGTATAATCAATTGGAACAAGAACCGGACGTTCTTCTTGTGCGTGGGAACGGCATCCTCCACCCGCGTCGTCTGGGCATGGCCTCGCATCTTGGATTAGCGTTGAACAAATCAACCATCGGCGTCACGGAGAAATTGCTTATGGGAAAAGTAGAGCAAGGGAAAGTAACGTTCAATGGTGAGATTCTTGGTTTTGAAATTACGACCAAAGAACATGCCAATCCCGTGTATGCCTCTCCCGGTCACTTGGTGACGCTGGGTTCCGTGCTTAATATTGTCTCTAAAACGATCATCTTTCCGCATAAAATGCCGGAACCGCTGCATCTTGCCAGGAAAATGGCGAAGAAGACGCAATAATTTTTTCTAAAGTAATTTAAATAAGAGTGCACTTCTGATGTACCATGGTTTCAATAACTCTGCGTTGCGGCTGTCAGGTAACAGAAGAAGGAACATTTTTGATTAGCGAGAGATGTCGTGCGTGTACGGAATGTAATGTTATTTCTGAATTGCATCCGTTTGGCAAGAAAAGATTGTAAAAAAAAAGCCCCAGGGGAGATTTGAATTCGGGGGTTTTTGCAACCACTCCCGACCTCCTGATTGCTTAATGTGCTTTTTTGATTTTTGTAAACACAAGAGCAAAAGCGCTGTACAAGTCAGGTGCTATACCACTAAGCCACTGGGGCGATACGCTCTTTTCTCAGACTGTTCTTTATTAATTTTACTCCTCCCGCAGGTGGGAAGGCCAGGCTGAGCTGGGAAAGAAGCTCTTCGTTTCTTCATATGGAAGATAGCGTTTCAACTTAAACCATTGCTTGATGAAATTCTGTAGCTCATACATTTCTTGGTATAATTCTTTCTTCCGCTGTTCAGTAATATAAGAATACATTTTATCTGCAAAGATTTCTTTTATGTGCTTGAGGAAGATTTGTTTTTCAAATTCTTGCTTGTATTTCTCTTCAATAAACGCTCTGATGGTGATCTCTACTTCCCCTTTGTTTACTTTCATCTTCCTTCCTTCTTTCATAACTTCTACGTTACTTAATGCTAAGCAGTGAAAATCTATATCTAAATAATAGTATAAGTACTGCGCTTTTGGAGCAGGCTTTTCGAGTCGCCACTGAATCACTATTTCTTTTGATCCGCTGCGATCAATGCGTTCACTATAATAGGTTTCCCAATGGTCTACTTTATCTTCTGGATCATTCCAGTCACGTTCACTAAGCCATTCCTGGAGTGATTCATAGAGACCTTTCATATCAAAAATATCTTTATATTTTATGCGTATGGGGCTGAAATCATCAAAAATCTTGATCAATCTATTTCGAGGAATCTCTTTTTTTGGCATCAACTGAAAAGAAGAAATCGTGTTATATAAATGTTTAGGAATATCTGTTTTAAAATTTGATTCTTTTCCTCCACCACAAATACAAAATCCAGGCCGTCCCCAGAGCCATATCGACAACAGCCAATTTTACTTTCGCTTTAAGGATATCCACACTTCCGCCTAACAAAGATGTTGCGGAATCATACCCGCCAATGCCAAATACAGAAAAATATAATGGGCTGGGCCAGAGTAACGGTACGCCTTGCAGGGAAAAGAAGTCAATGGTAATATGGGTTATCATACCTGCGCCAAAGGCAAGAGCGAATTGACAGTTTTCTTTTTTATGAGACGTCTTGAAGTTATCGTAGAGCGTGAAGAAAACATACATTAAAAGCGCTGAGCCGAGGATGAACAGAAGACTATGTGTTATGGTTCTATGAATCTGCGTTCCCAGCGCCCAATCTAGGATAAAATCAATATCTGGGAAAATGCCACCGAACAATAAAAAAAACCAAGTGTAGTGACTAATATTTTCATTGCGTACACGTTCGTATAGTTTTCCAACAATCCACGCACCAATAATATGGCCAAAAGCAAAGGTCATTGCTGCTCTCGAAGGATTAATATTTAAATAAGTAATGAATTTTGAACTCCATTTGAGGGTAATCTTATGTTAATTGGCATTGTGGGAAAACCTTCCGTAGGGAAAAGCACTTTTTTTAGAGCGGCAACCTTAGCGGAAGCGGAGATTGCCAATTATCCATTCACGACAATCAAGCCAAATTCTGGAGTGGGTTTCGTGCAAGTTGATTGTGTTGATAAAGAGTTTGGCAAACAATGCAATCCTCGCATGGGATATTGCAGCAATGGAAAACGCTTTGTTCCCGTGCCAATGCTTGATGTTGCCGGTCTTGTTCCAGGTGCTCATGAAGGCAAGGGCATGGGCAATCAATTTCTGGATGATTTGAGACAGGCAGATGTTCTTATTCACGTCATTGACGTTTCCGGTTCAACCAATGAGAAGGGGGAATCTGTTCCTGCCGGGAGTTATGATCCCGTGGAAGATGTGAGGTTCTTAGAAGTGGAATTGGATATGTGGTATCTGGCCATTCTCAAAAAAGGCTGGGAGAAATTCGCTCGGACGATCATTCAAGAAAAACAGGAAATTCACATTGCCCTTGCCAAACAATTGTCAGGAGTAAAAGTTACTGAAGAACTGGTTGAGGATGTTATAAAAGGACTGCAGCTCGATAACGAAAGACCGCACTTGTGGCAGGAACGAGAACTCCAGAGCTTGGCAACGCAACTTCGTAAAGCAACAAAACCAATGGTTATCGCTGCAAACAAGATTGATGTTCCGGGATCTGTGCAAAATCTGGAACGGCTGCGCACCCAGTTTCCGGAATACATTTTCATCGGTTGTTCAGCGGAATCAGAGTTAGCGTTGCGCGAGGCCGCAAAAGCAGGATTAATTAACTATATTCCCGGTGATAAAGATTTTGTCATTGTTGCTGAAGATAAGCTGAACGGAAAACAACGCAACGCGCTCCGTTTTATTCAAGAGCAGATCCTCCAAAAACAAGGGTCAACAGGTGTGCAGCAAGTTATGGATACAGCTGTATTTGATGT
>JAGVYN010000046.1 GCA_018303265.1 Candidatus Woesearchaeota archaeon | reverse complement strand
GTCATTGAATTGGTGCAGAAGTAATTACGTTGTTTTTTTAAAATAAAGTTCCTGATTAATGAATGGGACCAAAGCCATTACCAGTCCATGGACATATAATTCTTTTCTGTCCATGATCCCATTGGTGAGAATGCCGATAGTTCCCGATTTTTGTTTGACGTTCTGCTGGCCGGTATGATGATCCATAACTTTTCCCAGTTCTTCTCCGGCGAGGAGTTTCTGGACAACACTCTGAGGAAGCGTAAAATGGGGAGATTTCCCAAAACTTTCCCTTCCCGTACGATCAATAATGCACATTGTTCCGAAGGAGAACCACGTTGCATACGTTTCCTCAATCCCTCCTTCGATGCCTACAAAATATGCGGCATCCGGATGTTGTTCCTGAGCAAGTTGCCACAAGGCCAAGGCTCTGTTTCGTGCGCCATCATAGGTTTGGTTATTTATGGGCTGATCAGGAACTTGGGAAGGGACATCAATACCAATCACCTCAACATCTCCAAAAAATTTTGTAAATGCTTCCTTGGTGGCACTTACTTTTACTGGATTTTGGGAACCGACGAGGATTTTCATGAGTACAATTCGACAAAGATAGTTAATAAGCTTTTTTAGACTAAAGAATATACCCTAAATACAATTTTAAAGTAACAAATTGCCTTTTCATTTTTCAAGTGGTATCGGCTTGAAGAATATATTTTCCACGTCAACAGTCTTTATATATGATGCTACTCTTTCTTGTAATGTCGATAGATGTTAAAAAGGGGTGATAGATTTTTTATGATTTCCTACAAAGCCATGATGAGCAGTAAAAAGCTGAATTCGTTCTTTAAAGAAGAGAAAGAAGAAGTGGCTGAAGAAAAGGAATGATTTTTGCTGGCATCTGATATTTTTTCGTCGCTTTCTTTATACTATTTTCTTGCTATATTCTAGTATCTAAAATATTATTAATGATCAATTCTGAAAGCATCGTATGAGCACATCCGTTTCATCAGATACCATTGACGAACAGGTTATTGCTGCCTGGAAGAGGCATGTTTCTGAACTTGCTGAAGCAAAAGATGACCTTCTTGAATCTATACGCCCATTTTATCCTGATGCAAGAACTGCTGCTGAGATTCTGCAGGAAGTACACAGTAAATCAGAAGGAGGGAGGGAATTATATAAAAAGATAGTAGAACAAACTCCACAGTATTATGTTGAGAAAAAAGAAGAATAAAAAAATATTAATCAGTGAAAATTCCTTGGAAAAAATAAATTAATCATTATACCCAAAGAGTTTATCAACTTCATATTGAACTTCTTTCGTAACTTGTTCGAGAGATTGCGAGCCGTCAATCATAACCACGTTTTGCTGCTTCCCTGCCAACGTAATTGCTCTATTATAATTCTCCGCTGTTCTGGAAAGAAACCCTTCTTTCTTTTCAAAATATTCAGGATCACCGGCCCGATTTTGCATAATTCGTTGTACTGCGATTCCTGCCGGAACGTGTAAATACAGTGTCAAGTCTGGTGCGCGCATGCCTGTGTGCATTTCAAGCAGCTGTTTCATCTCTCCACCCTGTGTTGATTGATATGCTAGGGTTGAAAGCATGTGGCGATCTGAGATAACAGGCAATCCCAAATGGGTGGCATAGTTAACAACATTCTTAAGATGCCATTTTCTGTCGTTGACAAACAAATTTGCCCAGTGGACAAAATCGTGAATTTCTTTTTCGTCGGATAATAATCTTCCTTCCAGCCTCCGTCTAATTTCTGTTCCATAAACATTTAGTGAAGTAGGTTCTCTTGTTAAAACAGGAGCATTGGCTTTGTCTTTCTGAAATAAATAGGAACTCAGTGCTGCTACTTGAGTAGTAGTTCCGGAACCGTCTATTCCTTCAAAGACAATGAATTTTCCAACGTTCGTTCCAACCATTATTATTCTCTCTTTGGTTTTCTTATATAGGTGGAAAAGGAATAACCATTCCTCTCCAGATGTTCTGTTTCAACCCATTCATCAAAATTAACTTTCGGAAAAAGAGTATCCCCTTCATACTCTTTATGCACATGCGTTAATTCCAGTCTGTTTGCCCGCGGAAGGGCTTCCCGATAAATGCTTCCCCCGCCAATGACAAATGCTCTATCATAGTTAATTTCTTCTTGAAATGGTCTTTTTTCTTGTAGTGATGAGAGCGCATCTTCCAGTGAATGGACAACATAAATTCCGTTGGAGTTATAATCATCCTGCTGTGTCAGAACCACATTCAATCTTTTTTTCAGCGGCCTAACTTTTTCCGGGATAGATTCATACGTTTTCCTCCCCATAATCACAGGATAGCCAACTGTAAGGAGTTTAAAACGTTGTAGATCTTCCGGAATATACCAAGGGGTCTGTCCATCTTTTCCGATAACATTATTTTTAGCCAATGCGGCAATTAAAGTTAATTCCATTGTATACACCCTCCTGTTGATATTATACTAAGATATTATCTTAAATTCTTTATACTGCAATTTCAAATTTGATATTTGGATGACTCTTATATCTAATTACTTGCGAATCCGTATGTTTCCATTCAAAAAAAGATGTGAGCGGGTTTGTGTTAATCTGTGGTAAATCATAGGGTTTTCTGATGAGTTGTTCTTCTGCTCCTTCCCGATGGTTTACATAAATATGAGTATCTCCCAGGAATCCGGTTAATTTTCCTTCTTGAAATTTCCCTTCTTTTGCAAGCAAATGAAGCAACGTGGCGTAACTGGCAATGTTAAAAGGCAGTCCCAGCATGGTATCGACAGAACGCTGGTTCCACATAAGGTTGAGTTTATCACTAATAACTGTTACCTGAAATGAGTAATGGCATGGAGGCAACGCCATTTGATGCAGCTGAAGAGGATTCCACGCGCTTACAATCATTCTTCTGTCGTGGGGATTTGTCTTTAATGTATCTACAAGTTCTGCAAGTTGATCTGTGCCCTTAAAAAGATAATTTGCATCTGGTCCTTTATATTCTGCGCCAAAATGCCGCCACTGGAATCCATAAATGGGTCCTAAGTCACGCTCTTCTTTCATTTTTTGTTTTGTTTCTTCATCATTTTTATAGGGAACTTTCTCTGGGTTGCACCATTCATCCCAGATATGATTATTTCTTTCTTGCAGCCAGCGTTTGTCGGTAAGCCCCTGAATGAAAAATTCGAGTTCAGATGAAATTAAACGGAAAGGAACTTTTTTTGTTGTCAACAGAGGAAATCCGTCTGTCATATCATGTTCAAATTTCATCCCAGAAAGAGCCAAAGTATCGATACCAGTTCTGTTTTCTTTCTTTACTCCGTTTTGCAGGATCTGACGAACAATATCAAGATACGCTTCCATTGACAATGGAAGAAAATACACTTATTTAAATCAATTTATCTCCCCGTAAATAGAAATCCAAGGCTTTGTATCAAAGAATAACGTCCAAAAAAATACCAGACAAAACACTTTTAAAAATACTATCAGCCAAGAGTGATTCTTTTTATGGAAGATGTACTTACCCTACACTTTCTTCAAATTCATCAGCACAGTCTTTGGAACAAAAGGTATGTTTGTCCCCTTCCAGCACGCGATGATGTGCTTTTCCTTTAATTGCCGTTCCGCACTCTGCGCATTCTGTCACTTCTTCATCATCATCGTAGCCTTTCATAAACCCTTCTTCAAGGAAAGAAGTATCTTCTTCGTCCTCAAGGACGGTCCTTTCTTCTTCAAATTTTTCCATGGTATTTTTAATGCTTCTACAGATCTTTTTTAAATCTTTTGTTTATACCGTATATGCTTTATTCCATTTTTGCTCTATTTCCCTGGCGGGCACTATCCAAAAAGCGAGTGATTTTGGAATGAGCGCTGTGACGTGAGCGAGCCGAGCTCGCTGCGGCGAGCTCTGGCAAGTCGGGGCCAAGAGGTGAAGCGAGAACTACCTTTTACTGTATTGGTAGGTGCAACCCTTTGATAAAACTTAAACTATTATGCACTGGTAGGAGCGAGGTTGCACGAGCTGAACGGCCCGTCAGCGTTCATTCTGACGAAAAAACGCCGCCTGTACCGTTCGCTCAGTTTGCGTTTCGATGATTCTTCCGATGAAATATAGAATCAATTTTATCGATAACGCAAAAAATTTTATCGATAACGCAAAACGTATGGAATTCTTGTTATACGTAGCGAACCTTTGATGGTGAGCGGAGTTTTTTTGTCACCGAGAATTTAGCCGTTGTCGTACTTTTGTATTTAAGAATTAAAAAGGCTTATATATTTATAAATAAATAATTGAATATTATGGTTAATTCAGAATATGGAAATTTCTGGAATAGAGTTTTAGCTTTTATTATTGATGGTATTGTTATGGGGATTATTAGTTTTGGGTTATCAATTCTTTTAACTTTTACAATATCGGGTTTGGATGAAAATTTATGGTATCTTGGATTTATAATTGCAGGATTATATTTTTCAATTTTGAATAGTAAAATTGGAAATGGACAGACATTAGGAAAGAAAATATTAAAAATTAGAGTTGTGGATAAATATGGAAAATTGATTAGTCTATTTGATTCCGCTAAACGTTATTTGATACTTAGTATTTTCATATTTGGTTCTGGAGTTACTGCTATGTTTAATACAATGTTATATCCAAACCTTACAGTTACTTTTATCATTTATTCTATAATAACAATATTATCTACTGCTGTGTTTCTGGGTATTGCTGGATTTCTAATTTATAATAAAGAAAGGAGAGGGATTCACGATTATTTAATTAACACAGTTGTAGTTAAAAGTAAAAGCCCATCTGATGTAAAAGTATCAAAACTAAGACCATTTGGTCAATTTATAAAAGAGCAAAAGGTTGGATTTATTGTTATATTAGTATTATTTGTAATTACATCTTCATTGTTGATTATTGTACCAAAAGCAATTTCTGATAAGGTTTCTGATATGGAACAGATAAATGAGATATTACCTATAAAAGAAGAATTGGAGAGAAATATTCCAATTTCTAATGTAGGAGTCCAGTATCAAACATCATCATTTTATGATTATACAACAAAAGAAAAATCTATAACTAAAAATTTTGTTGTGACTGGATTTGCTGATTATAAATTATTAAAAGATGAAACAAAAAGAGAAGAATTGCTATTGTCAATCAAGGAAACTGTTGAAGATTCTTATCCACAGATTGTTGAATATGATAATATTTTGATTGTTTTGAGAACAGGTTATAATCTTAAGATAGGAAATTTCCATATGACTTTTAAGGAAGTTTATCCAGTAGAATAATTCTATTAAATACAAAAGTTAGGTCAAAGTGAAAGGTAGCCGTATAACGTCTTACATTATGCGAAGACAACAGCGTTTAAATTCTCGGCGTTAGCCCTCGCTTCTCGAAGGAAGAGATTATGACATTAGTTATAATTGAGCTTTGTATGAGAGGAAAAGCCTTCCATCCTAAGAAGTCGCAGAGGTGACAAAAAAAATACGTATAACAATAATTACGTGCAAGCAATGGTTGTTCTTCACTCACACATTGGTACGGGCGGCGTTTTTTCTAAAATCACTCGCAAAAAGAATAGTGTCTCCTAGCTTTATTGTTTATAATATTCCTGCAGCAGCAGCCGGGTTATTTTGCTTATGGATCGTTCCAAAGAAAATGAATACGCCACTGTTTTTCGTGCATTTTGCCCTAGCCTTGCCCGCAGGGAGCTGTCGTCAAGAAGTTTTTGTAACTTCATCGCTAATGTCGACGCGCTGTTTTTCGGGAAAAAGATTCCATTGTAATCCTTCACGATGTAATTCTTCATGAAACCAACTTTGGAAACAACAACTGGTACACCACAGGACATCGCTTCCAACGTCGCCAGGGATGTTGTCTCCGTCAAACTGGGCATGACAAAGATGTCCATGGCTTTCGCATAATCGTAGACATTGTTTACGAAACCGGTGATTGTGCAATTTTTGAGGGACTGAAATTCTTTCTTTTGGTCCTCTGGACCGTCTCCCACCATCAGCAAATGGAGACGTTCCTGGTTCTTCAACCTGCGAAAATGGAGCAATATTCCCGGATTTTTTTCTTTTGATATCCTGCCTACATAGCCAATAGTTGATAGATTCGCCAGTTTGAGACTTTCTTTGCTTTTCTTTTTATCTTTTGAGGGTGAGAAAAGATCAATGTCCACTCCCAATCTGGCTACTTTCATCTCCGTGGTGATCCCTTCCTCCTGCAAATGTTTCCGCAGTTCATGGTATGGAACAATGATAACGGTGCACTTGTTATACATGAGAATGGATAGTTTTTTTATGATCCGAAAAAAAAACCTATTAAAGAACGGAGGGAAAAATTTCTCAAACAATTCCCAGGCAATGGTATGCGTGTAAAAGAATGTTTTTTTGTGATATTTTGCGCCAAAGTACATGCTCAAATAGCTTATTAAGGCGGGCCCTTGCACAAACACCAAGTCGGCTTCGGTAATCGCTTTTTTAATCTGGCGGATATTCTTGAACGAGAATCTCATGCTGGGATAGCCTGATACCTTAATTCGTTTATAGGTGCTAACATACGTTATGGAACGCACTCCGGCCATTTTGCGATGGCTTTTTGCACCGAAGTCAGGAACCATCAAGGAAATATCAAACTGATCCGCAGCTCGTTTAATGAATTCCTCCATGAATCGGAGTGTCCCGTCTACTTTCGGATAGAATGTATCGGCGACGATCAACAGTTTTGGTTTCATCGTATTCTGAAAAACTTTTCCGCGAATCTTTTTCTGATATGCAGTCCCTCTATAAATGCTCTATACACAAGCAGCAAAAAAGGATAAGCCACATGAATTTTCTGGCTGTGGAATGTCTTCAACGCTTTGAGTTTTGTGGTAAATTTCGTGGAGATGTCAACATACAAGGCCGGATAGGTCGTTTTGAAAGAAAC
>JAGVYN010000014.1 GCA_018303265.1 Candidatus Woesearchaeota archaeon | reverse complement strand
CTTTTTTCTTTTCCATAAAATTATGTTGGACACTAAAAATTTCAAGACGATCTTCCAGTCCGGTTTTGCGTTTCGCAAAATTTCGTGCTTTGCGTGTAAAGCATGAAATGCGTTCGCGCAATTTTGAACAAAAGCCATCAATTTGTGTTATCCCAATCTTTTGACGATCTTGATTACCAAAAACAATTTCACTTACCACACCAACAATCTTTTGATTTTTGCGGATTTTCTTACGACGGGAATAATTGACTGCATCAA
Organism: Candidatus Woesearchaeota archaeon; assembly: GCA_018303265.1. Taxonomy (GTDB): domain Archaea; phylum Nanobdellota; class Nanobdellia; order Woesearchaeales; family GW2011-AR9; genus JAGVYN01. The sequence continues at coordinate 56,502 of JAGVYN010000014.1, read as the reverse complement.
CATGAAAATGTTTTTGTATCCCACCAACGTTTTGTTCATTGCCATCAGTATTGATAGTAACTTTGCGCTTTTGTGTAGGAAAGCGCAAACGAGAAGATAACATTTTGTAAAATTCATCACAGGTTTCTTCATTCCATTTGCCGACGGCAAAGCCTATAAAAAACTGTGTATCTCGTTTGAAGCCAAGATAAGTATACATGGTTCCAATATCTGCACATTGCAGATATGGTGTTAAGCAATTTTCTTCTTTTTTTTAACGAAGCTCCACATTTCATCAACCTCCACTGGTGTGAGCTTCAGCTCCGTAATAAAATAATCATTAAATTTTTTGCAGTGTTTTGCAACGACACTTGCCACAGTCCGAACTGTGTCAAGATGATGCCCTGTTATTCGTGCAATGGCACGAAAGCCATTCTTTTCGGCGAGATGTCTGCAAATTGTTGTAATCTGGCTTTTCTTCAGGTGTTTATGGAAAAATGGGGTGTTGATTGTGCGTACAAAGTTCCTTCCACAATCAATACAACGATATTTTTGTGTGCCATTCGGTTGTTTTCCATTTCGCACTATATTTTTCAATCCTACTCTGTTGAATGCTCTACATTCTTTATTTGGGCAGGCAACATCTAATTTTCTGGTTTTTCTCATCAAGATTCACCTCGATGAGAAGAAAGTAGAACTAGTATTTAATCATATCTATATTAGGTCAGTTCGGGACTTATATTTAAATATTACTGTCATTGTATAGTAGTTATGAAAGAAAAAGTAATGGGGATCATGGAAAGACATGGGTATACTTCACAAAGAGCAATAGCAAGAGCTCTGCACGAAAAAGTAGAATATTATAGGAATGGAAAATCAAGTTCAAAAACAACTAACGTCTTTTTGAATCAAGTTTTATTGGGAAGAAGACCGATGCCAAGTAATTTAGCAAATGGTTTAATAGAATTATGCGAGGGGGATGAAAGATTAACGTCGTTGTTAGAACAGATACATGTTTCAAAAACAAAAGATAATAGTGTTGCGTATCATTTGACAGAAGTGTTGAACCAGTATTACGACCAATTAAGGTCTCATTATTTTAGTATTGGTAATTCAGAGAAGTTAAAATTGCTGACAGATTTTCAATCATTTGTTAATGGATATATCGGATTAGAAGCGAAAGTTAATGATGGTGTTGAACAGTAAATTAAAGAGAAGATATATTCTGTTTTTTCTGTTTTCTCTGTTTTTTACAGGAAAGGATGGAAACTAACCAATGATATAAGCCTTATTCTTTCGTAAAAATTCCAACGCCAAATCCCACTTAAACTGGCTTTCCGCATACAGAGTATACAACACGTCTCCACGCTTAATGATATCGCCTTTGTACTTCTTAATATACAACCCTGCACCTTTATCTTCTGGCGCGCCGGCAATCCTGGCAATCTTAGCGATAATCTCGTTGTCTATTTCCTGTACTCTTCCTATGTACCTGCTTCGGACGTGATAGCAGAATGTTCCCAATGAAGGCATCTTCTGCTTTCCTTGAGCGGTGATGATGTGATTCATTTTTTGCAACGCTTTCCCGCTCTGTAAAATCTCTTTCGCAATTTTTATCCCGCTTCCTTTGCGGTATTTCCCAGTCATCTCCAGCAATATGCCGGCCATCATCAGCGCTTTCTTCCGCAAATCAGCAGGCGCTAACGGATCATTGCGCAGCACGGCCATGACATCTTCCGCTTCAAGAAGAGGGCCGATCCCATGCCCGATCGGCTGGGAACCGTCGGTAAGGATAACTTTCACGTTCATCCCCAATTTTTTGCCAATCAGTTCAAACATTTTCTTAAGATGTTCGGCTTTGCTTCTTGTATCCGCTTTGGTGCTTTTCCCCATCGGAATGTCAATGAGAACATGCTTGGCAGTGACAGAATATTTCTTGGCCATCACGGAAGCCAGCAATTGCCCTTCCGCATCAATGGAAAGAGGATGTTCCACATCAATAATCTTATCATCGGCGGGAGCTAAGTTCATGGAACCGCCGTGAACCATGCAGGCACCCGTTTTCTGCACAACATGTTTAATTTTCTTCTCAGTAAGTTCCACTTTGGCAAGGCATTCCATGGTATCTGCCGTGCCTGCGGGAGACGTAATCGCGCGGGAACTGGTTTTGGGAATGGTAAATCCTGCTGCAGCTATAATTGGGATAACGATCATCGTCGTTCTGTTTCCTGGAACACCGCCAATACTGTGCTTGTCTAAGGTTATCCCGCGAAATTTCAGTTTTGCTCCCGTTTCCACCATGGCACGAGTCAAATCAACAATTTCGTCATTGGTAAAGCCATTGGTAAATCCCGCCGCGACAAAATAGGTTTTCTCAACATCGGTCAACCGATCATGGGTAATATCATCAATGATATGGTACAGCTCACGGTAACTGAGATGCTTTCCAAACAGTTTATCACGAATGTGTTTTATGGATTCCGGCTTTCCTGTTAATTTGATGTCAACGATGTTATTATGCCGGACGTTCAGGCGAGCGAGAACTTCTTCAAATAAGCCAATCCTTCCTTCCGGGACTGCTTTCTTGCTTTCCGAAATATCAAGAATGCAGGTAATTTCCTGGCTATTTTTTTTGACAATGACACGATCGCCGGAACGAAGATCCAGCTTATGCGCATCTTTCTTATTCAGAATAGCCACGAGAACACCGCCCGTGGCAATGTCCATGTCTTTGACACGGAATTTCATCTGGATCTCCTCCGTGTAAAAGATACCAACAATTCACATAATTTTTCCGTATCTTTGACGTTGAATTTCATTATCTACCTCTTTTCAGGAGAATTAATGAGTTTTATTTTATATATGTTTGGTTTAGAAATACTGCACTGACACGAGAAATCACGGGGGAAAGTTTATCAAAAACGAGCCGACTGCGAATGAAAGAATAATGCTTTTGATGGAGGTCTTCATACACTTTTTTAACATATGGCTGGAGCTGTTCGATGTTATGATACTTCCAGACGAGGGAAGCTATCGATGAAAAGAAAGTGTTTTGCATTTCTTGTTGCACATTCTCAACCTCGTCAAGATAGGAGTGAATATACGAAGATACTTCCTGTGGAGTCGTAGTTGTATTCGAAAAAAACTGAAGCCCATTAAGAGTGACTTTAACAAGTGCTTCTAACTCAGCCGTGGAATCAACAAGAGCAATAAAGTCAAGAATTTCAGAGGGATGATAAGAAAATTGAGGAAATTCGTTTATTTCATGCTTTTTAGAGGTGATAAGTAACAGCGGATCATTTTCTTTTCTGAAACCAATGGAGAGAGGTTCTTCTGCTCTTAGATAGAATTTTGGAGAATTATCCATTAGCTCATTTCAGGGACCGATCCTCTTTTAAACCTTATGAAGCAAAAAATTAATAAAGGAACGTCAAGAAAATTATTTGTAGATGGGCTCGTGGTCTAGTGGCAATGACAGCGCCCTTACATTCCTGTAAGGAGAAGCTAGGCGTTGATCGCCGGTTCGAGTTGAATAAGATTCACGAAAGTCCGGCCGGGCCCACTCATATTTAGTAAAGAAAGCAAAGACTATCACAATGGTCGATACCTTACTCTCCGAAAGAGAAATCCGCGAGTTAGTGAATGACTACGGTTCTCAAGTCAATGAAGGAAGAACTATAGAACAAATTATTGACAATGGGGATCTGCCCCAGTTAAAAGGCGCAACAATAGCCACAGGAAAAGTTTCTGATTCCGTTTTCGGGGATGCCCTCAAAACAGTGGATGGAAAACCGCTTCGCTTAATGTACAGATGCAATCGAATCTCCACCCATGATCAAAACAGAGGCGAGATCCCATTTAAAGATCAGGTTTTAGCCTATAATCATGATTTCATGCTGCAGTTAGTCAAAGGAGTGCTGGGAACATCACAATTCGATGTACCAGGATTACATCCAAATTCTACGGTTATTCCGGCAGAGAATGTATCCATCATCCTCTTAGAAAATGTCCTGAGGATATATATGGCGGAGAGTTCAACGTCAACGTCTTTATACCAGCATTGGTTGAAAGCGAAAAATGAAGGCAAACAGGAATTTATGTATGCCGGGCACGAAATACGTACCGATCAACTCACGCCCAATGGGCGATTACCATACCTTATGGATACCCCTTCAACAAAAGACAAAGAAGATAAAACTGTTGATCCTTCCTATTTATTTGATTCTGGAATTTGCACTCCTGCGGAATATACTCAAATACGAAATGCTTCGCGTATGGCTTTTGGAATTGTTTCTGAATATTTGAGGAATAGAAAGATGGTGTTGGTAGACACAAAGACAGAACACGGACGAAATTCTGAGGGTCAGATCGTTTCAGCTGATGAATTATATACGATGGATTCATCACGATTTTGGAAACTCAACAACGATGGATCCATCCTGTATCATGACGGAAAACCAGTTTCCTTTTCGAAAGAATTTGCCCGAGGAATGATTAAAGAACAAGGACAAAAATTCACAACGGAACAATCTGTAGAGATTGCTGTTCGGTATATTCAAGGGCTCCAGCATCTCACAGGAAAGCCATTTGAACCAGATTTGAGGATGCGAGATGAGAGGATAATAGAATCAACGAATCTTATCCTTGACTATCTTGGAGTTTGATAAAAAATATTAAACTGCCTGCGCTTCGAGAAGAACTTCTTTTTTGAGAATTTTACTGGCATCAAGAATTTCAACGCCGAGAAGTTTATTATTCTCATCAAAATCAAGAATGATATTATCGTTTAACTGAATGGTTTTTTTTGCTTCCCTTTCCTTTAGCGGATACTCTAAGTAAATGTACGCTGCATCAACTTCTTTGTCGTATTCCAATTTCATTTTTTTATATAATAGTCACAATCTTCTTTTCTCCTTATCTTAAGAGACTTATATTTTTTACGGCCGCCGTCCATATGCTTTTTAAAATCCCCAACATTTTATTTTTCTATTTGTAGGGGAAAAACAGCTGGTCTTCAGTAAAAACCAAACCTTTTAAAAACAATAAACTATTTTCTCAGAAGATGCAACAGCAAATATTTGACTTGCTCCTGAAAGAGGAAGAGATCAGCTGGAAAACAATTCTTTATGATCTGGTAAAGACGGAACAGATGGATCCCTGGGATATCAATATAAGCCTTCTTGCGCAGAAATATATCCAAGTCATCCGGCAGATGCAGGAACATGATCTTAAAATCTCAGGAAAAATCCTCCTAGCAGCAGCCATTCTCCTGAAAATAAAATCAACGCACCTTATCGATAATGACTTTTCAAAACTGGACGCATTAATTCATCAGACCGAGGAAGGGATAGACGATGAATTAGGTGACGGCGAAGAAGGGTCTCTCCGGAAGCGGGATAAAGAGACCTACCAGCTGATCCCCCGAAATCCACAGCCGCGGAACAGGAAAGTATCTATTAGTGATCTTGTCGATGCCCTGCAGAGGGCCATGCAGTCCAAAAAACGAATCCTCGCCAAGATAAAACCGGTTAAGTACCAGATGCCGCAGAGAAAAATGGATATCATGGATGTGATCCGTGATGTGTATCATAAGCTAATATATTATACAGACAAAGAAAAAACAAAAGAAGTTATGTTTAGCAAACTGCTTCCCCCGCGAGCGGGAAAAGAAGAAAAAGTATATACGTTCATCCCTTTACTCCATTTAGAAAACCAGCATAAAGTTATCATGGAACAACCAAAAGCCTTTGCTGAAATTAAGGTTACACTTCTCAAAAACAAGGCAAAATAGTGAGAAAAATTGCCCCGTTGATTTTCTTTTTTTAAATCCAAAACCTTTTTAAATACAGACTAGAACAATATCTTTGAAGTGAAGATGTTTCTTACCCGCTCTTTTAACCTATGAAAACCACGAAAAATATACCTGTTCCGGAACATATCATTGATCAGGTTATCGGCCAGGACAGCGCTGTAAATATAATCAAAAAAGCAGCGCAGCAGCGGCGGCATGTCTTTTTAATTGGTGAACCAGGAACGGGAAAAAGCATGCTCGGAGTAGCGCTTGCAGAACTCCTTCCCCGCTCGGAATTAAAAGATATTTTAGCCGTGCCCAACCCCAATGATGAAAATAATCCATCCATTAAAGAAACAGCTGCGGGGAAAGGCAGGGATGAAGTTGCACAGCAGCAGCTAAACACCAAGCAGATGTTGAAAAACAATAATTTCCTGCTGTTTATTGTGGCTATTCTCACATTTATCGCCCCGTGGTGGGTACGTAACCACTATAAGTCAGATTTGATGTTTACAGCGTTTTTTTTAGGTGGTATGTTATTTCTAGCGGCATTTGCGATCATGCTCAGCATGGGGCCGAGGATGTTTAAGCAGGGAGCAATTATTACGGGAAAACTCATTGTAGACAATTTTGGGAGAAAACAAGCGCCGTTTTATGACGCCACAGGCGCGCATGCAGGAGCGTTGTTAGTGGCGGGAATGATCCATAAAGCACATTTGGGAGTATTGTTTATCGATGAAATTGCCACACTGCACCCACGAACGCAACATGAGCTCTTGTCAGCCTTGCAGGAGAAAAAATTTCCCATTACCGGCCAGTCCGAACGATCCGCCGGAGCAATGGTGCGAACGGAACCTGTGCCCTGTGACTTTGTCTTGGTTGCAGCAGGAAACTTAGAATCAATTAAGAACATGCATCCGGCACTGCGCTCGCGAATTCGGGGATATGGATATGAAGTCTACATGAATGAAACCATGCATGATACAAAGGAAAACAGACTAAAAATAGCGCGATTTGTCGCCCAGGAAGTCAAGAAAGAAAATGGGAAAATTCCTCATTTTGACCTCACCGGTATCAATGCCATTATTGAAGAAGCACGGCGAAGAGCAAACCGGAAAGGGCATCTTACCTTGCATCTGCGTGGCTTAGGTGGTTTAGTGCGGGCTGCAGGCGACCTCGCGAGAGAAGAGAAAGCAGAATCTGTTGGGAAAACGCACGTTAAGAAGGCGAAAGTACTGGCCCGTCCTTTGGAACAGCAAATTGCCGATGAATACATTGAACGGAAAAAAGAATATGAAGTGATCATGACCACGGGCAAACAAATAGGAAGAGTGAACGGTTTGGCAGTCATTGGCGGTGGCTCGGCCTATTCGGGAATATTGCTGCCCATTGAATCTGAAGTAACTGTCGGCGGAAAGAAATCAGAAATTATTGCCACGGGAAAGTTAGGAGATATTGCCAAAGAAGCAGTGAAGAATGTATCGGCAATTATCATGAAATATTTTGGCGAAGATATTAAAGAAACACGAGATATCTATGTTCAGTTCCTGCAAACCCACGAGGGAGTTGAGGGTGATTCTGCTTCCATCGCCGTTGCCACATCAATCATCTCCGCATTGAAAGAAATTCCTGTCAAGCAGGACGTGGCCATGACCGGCTCCCTCTCTGTTCGGGGTGAGGTTCTTCCTGTGGGAGGCGTTTCCTCAAAAGTGGAAGCGGCAATCGATGCCGGAATTAAAACCATTATTGTTCCTCGTGCCAACATCCAAGATATCGTTATTGAAAAAGAAAAGCTGGAAAAAGTGACCATTTTTCCCGTCACCCGCATTGAAGAGGTCTTGGAACACGCCTTGGATTGGAACGGTAAAGGAAAGCTAAAAGAGCAAATATTCAATGGAAAGAAGAAAACTTTAAAAAACAAAGCTTAATTTAAGATATAAAATGGCCCGAACACAACAAAAATCCCGGAGAAAAGCATCCGGAGGACGATACCATCAAGACAGAACAAAACGGAAATACGAACTCGCTGGCTATAGTGCGAACACGAAACTAGCTGAAGAGCGAATTGTCCGCACAAAACGCACCCTCGGCGGGGATCATAAGCAATATATTCTTTCTACGAATCAGATTAATGTTGCCAATGCGCAAGGAAAGACCGTTAAAACAGAAATTGTCAATGTTATTGAAAACCTAGCTAATCCACACTTGGTACGGCGTAACATTATCACCAAAGGGGCTGTTGTGGAAACAAAATTGGGGAAAGCACGAGTTACCAGCAGGCCAGGACAAGAAGCTGCGGTGAATGGTGTTTTGATTTAGGATTGTTGTTTTTTTAGCGTATTAAAGTATAGTAGCTTATATTGCTCAAATTATATCTATTAGTTTTAAATTCTATTAATTTGATAATAGTCTTATAAAAATTATGGCAGAAACGACCCTATGTCATTTAGTGGTAGCGTGGCTAGAAAGTTCTGAATAAATGAAACAAGACTCATGATAAGAATTATAAGAATAAATATTCCCACAAAACCGAGGAGGATGCCGGCAATCGCCAGCCATTTTCCTTTCATTCCTTCTCTATGAATTTGCATCAGGCCGCCGATCCCCAAGACAATAGCCAGCGTGCTAAACGGAGGAAGAAGCAAGCCAAGAATACTACAGACAAAGGAAATAAGTGCCAATTCAGAATGAAACATCTTTCGATAATGGCTTTCTCCAGCCGCTGCTTCTCGATGAGGATGGAGATATTTCCATTCCTGCTGTGGAGATTCATCTGCTGGTGATTGCGCTTCATAATGTAACTTCATTTCATCTGCTGTAGGCATCGTTCTCCCTCTGATTATTCTTATTTTCTTTTGATATTTAAAGTTATCTTCCCATTACCTTGTCCAGTAGAATATCATCTTATTCTCGAAAATTTTACGCTTAGAGAAATTACTTTATAAGCCACTGGACAACTGGTCAGGTCCGGCTAGACTATATAAACAACTTCTTCTCTTAAGATTACCATGGAGGTGATGCCCATGGTTGATCTTACCACGACCACCATTAAAAGATTGTTTGAAGAACAGATTCAGGATTTAACGCAGAGAACAATAGTAGCAAAAGAAGATTTATTTGATTTTCAATTAAGCGGAGGTTGGTTACAATGAACATGAAAGAAAGGATCTTAATATTGTTAGAAAAGTACAACGATCAGGGTTTAGCGCATACTTCTGTGCAAAAACAAACCTTCCTTGACGACTATTAAATAGCCATCACCTAAACACCACCAACACACCTCAGAAAAAGGAACGGTAAGACTGCTATAAGCTATTTAAAACAAGGTTCGCAAACTATTTAAACCGTTCCTTTTTTTCTTTCTTTATCATGGAAATATTGACACAGACAGAATCCCGCCTTCGTCAGGATGAAATCATTCAGAAGATCAGAGAAGGTGTTTTGTTTATCCATCCCACCGACACCATCTATGGACTCGGCTGCAACGCCCTAAACGAAAAAGCGGTACGGAAAATCAGAGCTTTAAAACAAAGACCTGCTGCTCCGTTCTCTATTTGGGTGCCGTCCTTAGAATGGGTGCATGAAAATTGCCTTATCACGTCAAAAGTTAAAAAATGGTTACAAGAATTACCGGGCCCTTATACCTTCATTTTGCAATTAAAGGACACTTCCGCTGTCGCCAAAAGCGTTATTCCTGAAACCGACTTTATTGGCATTCGGTATCCCGATCATTGGTTTGGCAAAATTGTAGAGAAAAGTGCCGTGCCAATTATCACAACCTCTGCCAACAAGACAGGACAGCCATTCATGACCAGTATTGAGGATCTCGATCCGGAAATTGAGAAAGGCGTGGAATTCATGATCTATGAAGGGCCTAAGGAAGGAAGCCCTTCCAAGATCGTGCATGTTGAGAAAGAAGAAATACGAGAGAGATGAAAGAATCAGGTTTATTTCTTCTTCCCTTTACCCCAATCCAAAAATTTATCTTTTTTTCTGTTAATAAAATACAACATGGCAAAGAAAGTGATTACTAGAATGACAAAACCAATTTTGCTTTTGGTGTCAAAAAAGCGAACGGTTGCACCAAACGTCGAGACAATACTCCCCAAAAACAAACCCATAGTGACATTATTCTGCAATTTTGGTAAAAATAGAGCCAATAATAATATAACTAAATTAAACAAAGAAATGAAAACATATTTTATTCCTTCATAGGATAACTTTGCTTGCTCAAATATCTCTTGCTCTTTTTGAAATTCTTCCTGGCATTGGCGTTGATTTTCATCGATTACCGTACGCTCAGCAACAGATAACTTATCGACTTCAACAGGATACGGATATTTTCCATAACAATCAACATAAAGGCCTGAATAATGGGCATTCGCACCAGTATATTCAGGGAAAAATACATTTGCTCCCAGAAAGACCATGGGAACGTATAATAAAACAATTATTAAAACATACATAATTTTGGTCCAGTTCATCAAGAAAAGAGCAATTAATAACTATTTAAGCTTTTCTCAATAAGCTTTTCTTAAACAACCATCTTCTTCCCGTCAACATAAAAAACTGGATTTTTAAACACCTGATCGCCATGATACATCGTCTTGATATCACCGCCAAACCAGTAATTACTGCCAATAGCAATGTGCCCGGTTCCTAACACTTTTTCATCCATGATCATAGAACCGATTAACACCGCTCCTGGGTTTATGCCAATGCCTAATTCACCAACATGACGTACCCGGTAAGGATACTCTGCACGATCTTCAAACTTCTGGAAGGTTTGCTCTAACAGATGAGCATTCTTTCCTTCAACGTTGATCACCCGACCTTCCTTGACATGAATCTTCAAAGGGTCTTCCATGAGAAGTGCTCCATCAGCTGTCTTCATACTTCCATCAATAACAACCGTACCATTCACCCCATAAAAACCCCGCGGAGCGATATAGACTTCACCGCACGGCATATTTCCCCCCATCCCATATTCGTGATACTTACCTACATTCGCAATTGCTTCCATTCCTGAAACATCAAAGGTAATATCGGTGCCTGCTTCCGTCGTAACCCGGATTTCTTTCGCTTTATCCCACTGCTTCTTGATCTCATTTCCTTTTTTCCGCAAGCGAGTATAATTTATGTTCATTGCTTCCATAAAAAGTCCAAATTGTTGAAGTGAAACATCGCCCAGTCCTGTCGCAGAAAGGAAACGATGGCCTTGTTCTTTACAGAACGTGCGAAAACTTTTTTCAGTACCAATTCTGCCCAGTTTATTAGAAACAGCAAGAATAACAATGCTTCTTTTTTCTAATTTATAAAGAGCGTCTATGATATGATCATCAGCATACATAAACCCTTTTTTAATATCCTGAAAAAGCAATTCGGGATAGAGTTTCTTCTTTTTTGCTGCAAAGTAATAGCCATAACCAAGCATAGGCGCAAGAGTGTTCTCTTTTACACCTTTATCAGTAACAATAACTATCTTCTCTTCCTTAATCTTAAGAGAATTCTTCATTATTTTAAAGAACTGGGGGTGATATTTCTCTATTTTACTCAGGTATTGGGATTCCGCAATGGTAAACATAGCAACAAAGCGAGAAGCAGAATATTAAAAGATTGTTGTTGTAAGGTGATTGTGTTGAAAGAGAGTATGGCCATATTTTCTACGTATCTTTTTCTTATTTTCTCATTTCATCATAATAATATCATATAATTCCTTATGGCTTTAGAACTCTTTTCCAGCTAGGAAGTTCTGGAAAATTTCGACCGAAAAGTTGAAAACCTGCGTACATCAAGCACGAAGTGCCATAGAATAAAAGCATCAAAGGAAAGAAAAACTTATTTAGAAAAAGATTTTGAAAGAATAAAACAAGTTTCACTCCATCTATAATGGTTTGAGAGAGCACCCTCTTGTTCATAATTTTTGGATTTGTAAAATTTAATACCTATCTCAGTTTCAGCAATAGATAATTCAATTTTTGATGTTTTGGATGCTTTTTTAACTCTTTTTTCTGCTTCATCCAATAATTGAGAAGCGATATCTTCAGATTCAAAAGCAAAATGCCTGAACTTCCATAATTTATGTGAACCGTCTGCATTTTGTCCAAAATTAACTAAGAAAAGCGCTCCTCTTAATGAACCCTTTTCTTCATAAACGATTAAGTCATTTTCTTGAGATTGCTCTTTAAGATATTGAACAATTTCTTTACTTTGTTTTTGAAAGATGTTATGAGCACTAAAAAAAGAGCGATATAATCCAACTAATTTCACGAAATCTTTTTCTTGAACAATTCTAATTGTCATCTTGAATAAGGATAATAAACGAAGTATATAAATGTTCTTCCGGCCTCTTCAAAAATATCATTTGTATTATATTTAAACCCCATTTTCTACATAATCTTTTTAAGTAAAAACAATATTCAAGAAAAGATGATTAATTCCATTGGAAACAAATTCCGACGAAGCTGGGAAATTACCAAAAGAACCTTCGCCGTGATGAAGCACGATAAAGAGATTCTCTTGTTCCCGATCTTAAGTTCCATTTTTTCAGTTATCCTTTTTTTTATTCTGGTGTTCCCTATTTTTCTTGCCCAATTTTTCGAAGAAGCAACCATCTTTGTATATGCGGGAATTTTTGTATTTTACTTTGCCACCGCGTTTGTCACTACATTCTTTAACGCCGGTATTGTTTATATTGCCAAAACGCGATTTGAAGGGGGAAACGCCACATTTATGGATGGAATTAAAGCTGGATTTAAGCATTTTAAACAGCTGCTTGGCTGGTCGCTTCTCACCGCTACAGTTGGACTGGTCCTCAATATTTTAGAAAGCCAGGCCGAGCAGAAAAAAGGGATCTTCGGCATAATTGGAAAAATTCTCATCAGGCTCACCGGGCTGGCCTGGGCGATTGTCAGCGTTTTTGTTGTACCGGCAATTGTTCTCAAAGGAGAAGGGCCGATTAAAGCATTGAAAAGTTCCTTTGCGGCAATGAGAAAAACATGGGGAGAAAGTCTCATCAAGCATTATGGAATTGGGCTTGTACAAACAATATTATTATTCTTAGGTGTATTTTTTCTTTTGTTTCCAGCCCTTTTCCTCCTCTGGATCAGCTCGGCGCTGGGATGGATCTTCCTGGGAATTTTTATCTTATATTTTGTTCTCGTACTCGTTATTTTCAGTTCTGCCAATACTATTTTCAACACCGCCCTGTTCATCTACGCCAATGAAGGGAAAGTTCCTCATTTTTATACAAAAGAAGAATTAGAGCAAGCCTTTGTGGAAACTAAAAAGTCAGCGTAAATCGTGATCAACGCAATTTCTTTATTTTAGCAACAAAAAATCCTTCCGTGTCATTGTCCTGCGGCCAGATGCGCAAGCTATTTTTTATTTGCGGATTATGGGAAGTGCCTGCAAATTCCAGAACCGGCGGGCTTGTCTTTAACCCGGGCAAAATGACTTTCATCACTTTAGCATTTTTGTATTTGTTCAAGAGGAAATCAACGACACCTTCATTCTCTTCCGGTTCTACCGAGCACGTGGAATAAATCATTTCTCCGCCCGGTTTAAGATTATTGAATGCCGTTTCTATCAATTCTTTTTGTTCTTTTGCCAATTTTGTAATCATGCCGGCATTCCAGATCCGAATCGTTTTAAGACTTTTCCTGATTGTTCCCGTTCCCGAGCAGGGGGCATCAAGGAGAATCTTGTCAAACTGAAAATCTTTAAATCGTTGTCCTTTCATCAATGTGATGATCGTATTCGTAACTAAACTCCGCTGCAAGTTTATCCCCAATGACTGCAATCTAAGCCCTTTATAATCATTGGCAATGATGACACCCGTATTGTTCATCATCGCCGCCATTTGCGTGGTTTTGGATCCCGGTGATGCGGCCATGTCCAAGACCAGATCACCCGGTTTTGGCTTCAGAACGAGGGGAGGGATCATGGATGCTGCTTCCTGCACGTAGATCTTTCCAACATGATGTTCAAGAAGATTACCGACATCCCGCCTTTCTGCATGAGAAATCCAGAATCCTTCCTTGCACCAAGGGATGGGATCGAGTTTCCAGCCTTTTTCTTCAATGGTTTTTTTGGTTTCTTTGACCGTTGTAACCAGAGTATTGATGCGGATGGATCTCCGCAGGAAAGAAAGAGAATAGGTTTTGAATTGTTCCCAATCTGTAAGTTTGGAATAGCGTTCAATGAAGGCGGGTTTAAATTCGATGGTTTCAGTGCTGGGGATTTGTGTGGGCATGGTTTACAATTCTGAGTTATATTTAAAAAACTTTATATATCTCTTTATGTTACAGATGATAGTAAAAAGAGGTGTCATCATGATCAATGTTGCCATTAATGGTTTTGGAAGGATAGGCAGAATGGTGTTCCGTGCTGCCTGGAATGACAAGAAAATAAATATTGTCGCTGTCAACGATCTTACTGATAATAAAACTCTGGCTCATCTTCTCAAATACGATTCTGTGCATGGCGTTTTTCCAGAACAAGTAAGTTATGGCGATGGGCATCTTAAGGTAGGCAACAAGAAAATCCAAGTGCTTGCAGAAAAAGAACCTATTAAACTTCCTTGGAAAAAACTCAAAATCGATGTAGTGGTAGAAAGTACAGGAAGATTCACTGATCCATACAAAGCAGCAGCACATCTCAATGCGGGAGCACAAAAAGTGCTTATCTCTGCACCCTGCAAATGCGAAGCAGAAAAAGTATGCCCTGTAAACACAGCAACGTTAGTGTTAGGCGTAAATGATCATAGCTATGACAAAAAGAAACACCATGTTATTTCGAACGCTTCTTGTACAACCAACTGTGTAGCTCCCGTGCTGAAAGTAATCCAGGATAATGTCGGCATCAAACGCTGTTTTTTTACAACGGTGCATGCCTACACTTCATCACAGAAGATGGTAGACGGGCCTGATAAAAATCTACGTCGTGCCAGGGCAGCAGCAATTAACATCATTCCTACTTCAACGGGAGCAGATGTCGCTGCCGTAGAAGCCATTCCTGAACTCCAGGGAAAAGTACGAGGCTTGGCCTTCAGAGTTCCTGTAGCTGATGGTAGTGTTACCGATTTTACTATCGAAACTACGAAAGAAGTTCTGCCTGACGAAGTGAATGCGCTGTTCAGGAAAGCTGCAGCCGGAAAATTGAAAGGCATTATTCAATATTCAGAAGACGAATTAGTCTCTACCGACATAATCCACAATCCACACTCCGCCATTATTGATGCAAAATTGACCAATGTAGTGAATGGAAAATTCTTGAAGATTGTGGCATGGTACGACAACGAATGGGGATATAGCAGCAGGGTTGTGGATATGATGAAAAAGATTGCCTAAGATAAGGTAGGCGATTTTAGTTTAAGATATTCTTCCCGCAACCATTGTTTTGCAGACTTGAGCATGGAATTAATGAGAACATTCTGCTGGCGGCTCCACTCTTTATCAGAATGAGTTTTCATGTACGAAACCCAGTAATCAATAAACCATTCCCGCTGATTATTAGATTCTTCCATATCTTTTTAAGAGGAGTTTATAGTTTATAAAAATGTATCATCACCACTATTTCATTCAAAAAATATTTTCTTCACTCCTTTCACTTTTCCCACTTTTACCACCAGCCCTTTCAACTGTTCCAAATCACGGGGAACGACTAAAAAAGAACATTGCGCTTTATCTGAACTCATAAGCTTTGCTTTTGCTTCTTTCACCTCAAACCCGGCAACGGCGATGGTATGCAAAAGATCGGCAAGCAGCCCGCTCCGTTCATCTGCATCTACGTAAAATCGTATTTTCTGATTAAATGTTTCCTTCCAGCGGACCGGCACCCAGCGTTCTTCTTCTTTATGGGCAACACGGCATTCGACACGATGCACGGATATGAGGCGGCGTTTGGTTACCAGACCGGTAATATCAGTTCCCGGCAGGGCTAAACAGCACTTCGCGAGAACACACGCCGCTTTAGGAAATTCAGGAGATTCCACCAGTATCCCTTGCTCTTCTTTGATGAGCGGCTTAAATGTATGAAAATGGAACGCAGGAAGTTTCTCATGCTCGCGCAGGGATTTTCTAATCTTATGTTTTGTCCCGCTGGACTTGACGATCTTGAGCCAGTTCCGGCGCGGCCGCTGATTTTTATTGGTAAGAATTTCCACGACATCACCCATGGCCAGCGTGTGCTTCAGCGGAACAAATGTTCCGTTCACCCTTGCACCAACAGCATGACAGCCGACTTCTTCATGGATCAGAAAGGCAAAATCTAAAACGGTAGCTTCCCGTGGTAATTCTTTTACGTCCCCCTTGGGGGTATAGCAGTTGATATTGTCGCCAAAAATATCAATTTTTGCCGCTTCCACAAATTCTTTGTTATCTTCTTTCTGCAAGTCTAAAATTCCGCGCAGCCAGGCAATCTTTTTCTCGAAGAATTGGTCCGACTTCACTCCCTTGTACCGCCAATGGGCAGCGATGCCTTCTTCAGAAAATTCATCCATCTCCGGTGTTCGTATTTGCACTTCCGCAATTTTACCGTTGGGTAATCGTAAGGCCGTGTGAATGGAGCGATAAAAATTAGGTTTAGGATTGGCAATGTAGTCTTTCAACCGCCCTTCAATGGGAAGAAATGTTTCATGAAGCAAACCAAGCAAGATATAACATTCTTTTGTTGTCGGAACAATGACGCGGATACCCAAGAGATCATATTGTTCTTGCAGTTTGACTCCCCGCTGGGTCATTTTTTTATAAATGCTGTAAATATGCTTAGGCCTCCCTTTGATTTTCAAAATGTCAACTTTCTCTCCCGCAAGTTGTTTGATCTGAACGATGGTGTCCTCGATATCTTTCTCCCGCTGTTCTTTGGACTCTTCCAGAAAATCATTAATCTCTTGATACATCTGCGGATGCAGCACGCGAAATGCCAAGTCTTCCAATTCCACCCTTATTTTTTCCATGCCCAATCGATAGGCAAGGGGGGCATAAATCTCGAGAACTTCTTCGGCAATGCGCTTTTGCTCTTCCGGCGGCAGAACCTTGATCGTTTTCAGATTATCCACTTTTGCCGCAAGCTTGATGAGGATAACCCGGAAATCTTTCAGGGTAGTTAAGAGAATTTTGCGCAGCCCTTCCGCCTGCATCTCCACATTTTTCGATTTGATGCGTTTAATCTCTTCCTCTTGCTGTATCAGGCGAAGGATAGTTTCTCCAAATGTGTTTTGTACTTCTTGCGGCGATACATATTTTATCGTAGTATGCAATAACCCGGCAAGGACAATTTCCGGATCGGCTCTATTTTCCACTAAAATTGTTCCCACACGTAGATTATGGTCAAAGAACGAATCTCCGGCAAGACGTTTTTTGTCAGCAAGAATGTGTTTAGAAAAAGTGATCGCTTTCGTAAATTGCTCCAGTGTTTTCTCAGCATAGCCTTTCTTCTTACACAACGCAAGAAATTCTTCTTCAGCCATAGAATGATGAGAAGAGGGGTGTATTAAAAAGATTTCTTATTTATTTTTGTAACTGTTAAAGACGCAGTTAAAAAAGTTTATATATCTTCGGAATTTGACACTGTACATGGACATCTTATCTATTGAGAAAAAGCAAATCCGGTTTATAATCAGACAGCTTGTTGAATTAAAAGATGTACTAAACAAAGTGCGTAGGACTAAAGACGCAAGTGGAGAGAAATTAAAAAAAGAAATTAATAATATTCTGAGGAAAGTTCGCTCCGGTATTTTTGGTTGTGAAGAGAGGATGGAGTATAAGAGTGCTCGTAATTTTGCTTCACTGTCAGAAGCCTTTGAAAAAGTATATACAGAACTATCGAGCACCGATCGTGTAACGATGCGAAAACTTCTTGATAAAGCCAGCGTGTACAACGCTAATTTAGAAAAATTAGGCGCACGGGGTGGGAAAATTGAACTAGCTCTTCGAGAAGCGCGAGATAATTATACTGATCCAAACTTATTAAAGAAAGTAGAGACGCTTTTAGAAGATGCTATTGAAGCAGATTTAGCTTTTGAGAGTGTTGTGAAAGAATTGATTGATTCTGCCCAGAAAATTAAGAAAGTTAAAAGCAAATTTAATGCATACAAACAACTTCAAGATTTCGCGGTGTTAGTCAGTCCTGGGTACTACATCGATAGGGATCTAAACAGTACTGAACCGGTTATCGTTCTTTATGATCAAGTAAAGTTTCAGGAAAAACGGCATACATATGAGGAATTCTGGAAAGAGGTAAAGTCGGGAAATAAACGTGTTATGGATGACTACAACAGATACCCAAAAGAAGACAGAGACCTCAATATTTATGTTAATTCTCCTAGTAATGGTATTTATTCTTCCATTATTGGTTACTGCGAGATGGGTTTTAAATATCCACGAGAGAGATATTTGGGCGCTTATGAAATCTACCGCATCGCTGCCTTGCCTGGTTTCGGCCCATTCTTTTTTGAATTAGTTTTTTCGTGGGCATCATTGAAACATGCGCCAGTAGTCATTGACAGGTATGATGCTTCTCCGGCAGCCAGAAAAGTATGGTCTTACTTTGATACTGATAGAAAATACATCATAAAGTATCCTGCCGCCCTACGAAAATATCCTCATTCAATTGGATTTACCGAGGAAGAAGTAATGAAGTTATACGGTCCGCACGCTTTTCAGGCATCAGTTTTTGATAGATATGGTTTTCCTGAAGGATTGTCAGGAGAAAAAGTTGAAGAATTAAAGAATAAGCTAGAATCTCTGAAAGGTTCTGGGGTTCAACGCGATCTTAGAAGTTTTATTGGTAGTGAAGGAAAACCCACCACAAATCTAGCCGTAGGAGGGATAGCGAGTTTAGATAAAGCATACTATTATGATGGTGAAGTAAACATTCTTGCAAAACTTTTAAAGAAAGGAAAGACGGATAAAAAATATGATAAAAGTTTTGCAGCAGCAGGATATTTCTTCTTTCAATATTCGAAACCAAGATCAGGACTTTAAATTATCTTGTTTTTTCTAGAGAGAAGAAACAAATTAAATAAACTATCGTTTTCAGCGTTGATATCTTTGGCTTCATCCACTCCTTTTCAACCTTTCCTCAATCCTCAACAACTGATTATATTTTGCCGTTCGTTCCCCCCTGCAGGGAGCGCCTGCCTTAATCATCCCGCAGCCTAACCCCACAGCCAAGTCCGCAATAAAAGTATCCTCGGTTTCGCCGCTGCGATGGCTTACCATGATCTTCCAGCCATTGTCAGATGCCAAGCGTGCCGCATCAAGAGCTTCCGTCAAAGTGCCAATCTGGTTCACTTTCAATAAAAGGCACGTGCAACTTTTTTTGTTAATTGCCTTTTGAATGCGCTCAGGATTCGTTACGGTTAAATCATCCCCCACAATCTGAATCCTTGTCTTTTCCCGCAACAAAGAAAAACTTGCAAAATCTTCCTGCTCAAAAGGATCTTCAATGGAAATTATCGGATATTTTTTGAGGAGTTTGAGATAATACTCCAGCAGTTGCTCCTTCGTCATTTTTTTTCCGTCTACATGATACCTATTTCGTACAAAAAATTCCGATGCCGCGCAATCCAGAGCAAGATTGCATTTTCCTTTATATCCCGCAGCCGTAATCGCTCGTACCAAAATAGTAAGCGCTTCTTCCGTCTTTTTTATTTTTGGAGCAAATCCCCCTTCATCACCCACATTGGTGGAACCTGCACCATATTTAGTATGGATGAGTTTCTTCAGGACGTGATACACTTCACTTGCCGCCTGCACATTTCTAGCAATTGAATTAAATTTTGGCACAATCATGAATTCCTGAAAAGATAAGTGATTGTCGGCATGTCAGCCGCAAGGAGATTGATGTACTCGTACAACTCTTTCCCCTCTTCTGCTGCCGCTGCCCGCGTGCAGGCAAGAGAAACAGCAAGAAAAGCATTGGTGCCCAGCCGTGCTTTTTGTTTCGTACCATCCTTTTCAATCATTAAGGAATCGATCTCCCGCTGCCGGGTAACATCCATCCCTTGAAGAAGAGGCGCAATCTTTTTCTCCACATTCTGGACTGCTTTCTGCACTCCTCTTCCCCCGTACCGTTTTCCGCCGTCGCGTACTTCCCATGCTTCATGGATACCTGTACTTGCACCGGAAGGAACTGCTGCTATACCAATAGCATTATCTGTAAAGACCGTTGCTTCAATGGTGGGATTTCCCCTACTGTCAAGAATTTCCCGCGCTTTAATTTCTTGTATGCTGGTCATGATAAAAAAAAGAAAATAAAGAAGTTATTTCTTTCCCTTCTTTCCCCACGCTAAGATTCCCATGACAACAAAGTTAACAAGGGGAATAAACAACAGAAGTGCGTACCATCCCGGATATTTCCTCTTCTCAGCAATGCGCCACCACCACCAAGTACTTATTCCCACAAATGCTAGTCCGCCAACACGCGGAATGAATGTTAGAAGAAGGGCTGCTGTCCACGCTGGTGATAGACCGGCAATTTGTGTCATCAGATAAACGTTTGCAATCGGAATCCACGCCAACCAGCCGTTTGGTGTTTTTGTTCTCTTGGCAATCGTCATCAAGACGATCGCCGTGTAAATATAAACTGCCAAAAGGGCAAACAGCATGACCATGCCTAAACCAAGAAGAAAGCCTACACCCGGTAAAGCTAAATCTACTCCATTAACCATCGAAAATCACCTCTTATTTTAGAATAATTTTTGATTATTTAAACATTTGGATTGTGAAAATAGAGACTAGAGTATAATCTTTTATTTAAATCGTATACTTTTCCGTCACGCTTATGAACACCAATCCTCATTTGGAACTGATTATTGGAACAATGTTCAGTGGCAAAAGCACCGAACTTATCCGCAGAGTAAACCGCTATGAAATTGCCGGATATGAAATACAATTATTCAAACCAGCAATGGATAAAAGATATAGTCAAGAACACGTCACATCACATGACGGACTGCAAAAAGAGGTAGAATTTATTCAGGGATTAGCTGAAATGGAAAAAAGAGTTCGTCCAACGACGGAAGTTTTGGGCATTGATGAAGTCCAGTTCATGGAAAGTGATGTTGTCAACTTTTGCGATACGTATGCCCAGGATGGAAAAATTGTCGTTGCATCCGGATTATTGAAAGATTTTCAAGACAAGTATTTCATTTTCAAAGATAAGTTAAAAGATATGTCAGCATTGCTGCGTATTGCTGACCACGTCACCTATCTTAAAGCAATTTGCACCTATCAGGAGGGATTAGCGATTTGCGGAAATGAAGCAACACGAGTACAGCGCGTTATTGATGGAAAAGTTGCCCCTGCAGATTCTCCTACTGTAAAAGTAGGCGGGAAGAAAGATTATGCACCACGATGTAGGAAGCATTTCCAATTTTATGATTGATCATAAACGTTTAAGCACCATAATTTATATAAACAAAATTGCCCTTTTTTTTCCATGCTTCTTCGCCAATTAACATTGAAGAATATCCGCTCTTACAAAGAGGAAACAATCACCTTCCCTGAAGGCTCAATTCTCCTTGCTGGCGATATTGGATCGGGGAAATCTTCCATTCTTCTGGCCATCGAATTTGCCCTGTTTGGAACATCAAGGCCGGACCTGCCGGCAGAAATGCTTCTCCGCAAGGGGGCAACAAGCGGTGCTGTAGAATTAACCTTCCAACTGGGAGATCAAGAAATCATCATCCAGCGCAATTTAAAGAAAGAAAAAGATGCCATCAAGCAAATGCCGGGAAACATCATCATCAATAAGCTGAAAAAAGAAGTGATGCCTATAGAGTTAAAAGCAGAGATCATAGCCCTTCTCGGATACCCGGAAGAGTTCATTACCAAGAACAAGAATTACATCTTCCGCTTTACGGTGTACACACCACAGGAAGAGATGAAAGCGATTCTTCTTGAAGATGCGGAAACCAGGTTAGACGTTCTGCGCAAGGTGTTTAACATTGACAAGTATAAGTGCATCCGGGAAAACATGCAGCTGTATCTTAAAGAGATGCGCACCCAGCTTGCGATTCTCAACACCAGAATCGAACCGCTGGAAGAGCAGACCATGCACTTCGAGAGAATCAAACAAGATCTGGAAATCCTGCAGAAATCTCTGGAGGAGATACAACCACGGCTTTCTTCCCTGCAAATAATGATAGGAGAAGAAAAAAAGGCACTGGAATCTTTGGAAAACGAGCAGCTGCACTTTATCAAACTACAGCAGGATCT
Source organism: Candidatus Woesearchaeota archaeon (assembly GCA_018303265.1). Lineage (GTDB taxonomy): Archaea > Nanobdellota > Nanobdellia > Woesearchaeales > GW2011-AR9 > JAGVYN01. The sequence goes on along the minus strand of JAGVYN010000014.1, from coordinate 34,509 downwards.
GCGTTCTGTGAATACGCTTCTTATTGAAAAAAGGACAGCAGCAGGGCGCCTGGAACAAAAAGTGCAGGAGATGGAAAGAGAAATATCACAAGAAATTGCACTCACTATGACCAAGAAGGAGATCACATCCATTGTTCAGCAAATCGAAAAACAACTCCATGAAATTGCCCAGAAGAAGACCATACTTCAAGAACGAGTAAAAATAGTCCAATTAAGGATTAAAGAAAGACAGACCGAATTGGAACAACTACATTCAGCAATGGCGACGCTGCCTGAGAAAAAACGGCAGCAGCAGGAATGGATGCAGGAAATTACTCAAAAAAAAGAGATGCTCGACAGAAAAGAACAGCTGGAAATGCTTTTGGAACAGACCAGTTTCTCTTTTAATAAGAATGAATTAATTCTCCATCAATCACGAGAAACGTGCCGCAAAATAGCTTCCCTTGATATGTGTCCGCTGTGCCTGCAGAATGTAGACCAAAACCATAAAGAGACTGTTTTTTCTCAGGAAAAACAGAAAATGACGCAAGCGGAAAGCAGCCTCCATGAATTAAACAAGAAGAAAAATGAAATTACATTTCAGAAGAAAGATGTGACAGAGAAGATAGAGAGATTAATTACTCTTGAAAAAAATCTTGCAAAATGTACTGCTGAACTAGCGCAGCTTCACGAAAAAAAAGAACAATGGGAGCAAAAAAAAGAACAGCTTACACTCTTAGTGCAGGAAAATAACCAGCTCATGCAGGATGTAGCATCATTCCAGCAACAACAGGAAACAACGCAGCTGCAGGAGGATCTCAAAAAGAACCAGGAATGGTTACAGAAATTAACCAAAAGAGAGTACGTAGAACAGCATCTCCAGGAAATTTCAGGACAGCAAAAAAATCTCCTCCAAGAGATCGCCAAGCTGCAGGATGAAATCTCTGCGCTGGAAATTCTTTTGAAAGAAAAACAGGATGTAACAGAGAGGATTAAAACCCAACGAAGGAAAATCACGGAACTTTTAGATCAAGAGAAAAACGTTGCCGTAGAGCACGCGCAAGTCATCACCAGGATAGAAAATGCCACGCAGCAAAAAATCCAGATTGAAAAGATAATCCACTCTTTATGGGAACAGAAAAAGATGCTGGTTCAGCAGCGGGAGTTGTATCACTGGCTGGAAGAACATTTTCTCAAGATTACATATACTATTGAAAGACAAGTGATGCTTCATATTTATCATTTGTTCAATCAGCTGTTTCAGGAATGGTTTGCCCTTCTGATTGAAGATGAAACATTAAATGCGCGCATCGATGAATCCTTCAGCCCCGTTATTGAACAAAACGGCTATGAAGTCGGCTTTCTGAACTTAAGCGGGGGCGAGAAAACATCAGCTTCCTTGGCCTACAGGCTGGCACTGAACAGGGTAATCAATGATGTCATTCACAGAATTAAAACGAAAGATCTTCTTATTTTAGACGAGCCGACGGACGGGTTCAGTTCAGAGCAGCTGGACAAAGTGAGGGATGTTTTAGAACGCCTCAACCTGCAGCAAACGATTATTGTCTCCCATGAATCGAAGATTGAAAGTTTCATGAATAACATCATCCGCATTGTAAAAGAAGGACACGTCAGCCGTGTGCTGCAGTGAATAACCAACCATTTAACGCAACGCTCTCATTCAATTACGGATTTCAACGCTTTAATGCCTACTTCTAATTGTCTATCTGTCGGTTCTTTCGTGGTGATGCGCTGCAGCCATAATCCAGGCGCAATTACAATCTTCACCAGAGGGTTCTTTTGAAAACGGGCGCTTAACTTGATGATTTCATAGCCGACACCGGCAATCACCGGGATAAGCAAGATTCTTCCCAGTAATTTCATCCACCACGCGCCGGGAATGAGCGTGAACACAAGAATAGAGAGCAAAAGCACGATAAAGAGAAATGACGTGCCGCATCGGGGATGGAAACGAGCAAATTTTTTTACATTTTCCAGCGTTAATTTTTTCTTTGCTTCATAACAGTAAATCGTTTTATGTTCTGCCCCATGGTACTGAAATAACGTACGTACATCTTTCATAAACGATATTATCAATAAATACCCGAGAAAGAGCGTTACGCGAAAGGCACCGTCAAGCACGTTGAATAATATGCCTTCCGAATGAATAAACCTGGCGGAGAAAAACGGCAGGATGATAAAGAAAAAAATAGAGAACAAAAAGGACAGGGCAATTGTCCCAATAACTTCTTTCTTGGTCATTTTTTCTTCTTTTCCTAGATTCTGGTTGCCGCTCCATATTAACGCCCGCACACCATCATACAGAGTGTAACCTAAACCGACAACCCCGCGGATAAAAAAAATATTAAACATTTTCGGAAAATAACTGCTCTTCTGCTTCAAAACTTTAATCTTGCCATTCTTCAGGCGCACCGCTACGGCATATTTATCTTTATTACGCATCATCACGCCTTCAATAACTGCCTGTCCGCCAACGTTCATGATATAAGTGTGTTCTTAGATTATATAAAATTATCTCAAAATTATATTTTCCTAAGAATTCTTTTCAATTAGATGGATTATGGAAAATAGTCACTAAAAATAGAGTGAGAGCGCAGAGTTTTTCATCTCGAAAAGGCATGGGGGCTTAGAAGTTTGAATCGTAGTATAACAGAGGACGAATTATCACTCCTTTTTGTCCTCCACTATATTTATATAATCAAAAGGGTATTTTTCGTTTGTAAATGCTCAACACAGAACCAAACTCAAATAATGAGGTTAACATGAACCAAAACCATTCCATAAAATTATTTGAAAACAAAAAAGTAAGGGTAGAGTGGAATCCAGCAGAAGAAAAATGGTACTTATCTATAGTTGATGTAATAGCAGTTCTAACTGATAGTGACTTTCAAAATGCAAGAAATTATTGGAAAGTGCTGAAATTCCGCTTAAAAGAAGAAGGAAATGAAACGGTTACAAATTGTAACCAGTTGAAATTAATCGCTCCTGATGGTAAAATGCGGTTAACTGACGTGGGCCATACCGAGCAAATTTTGAGGCTAGTCCAATCCATTCCCTCTAAGAAAGCCGAGCCGTTCAAAGTATGGCTGGCAATGGTTGGTAACGAGAGAATAAATGAAACACAAGATCCAGAACTAGCATTTGACAGGGCTATGAAAACCTATCTGCAAAAAGGATATTCCAAAGAGTGGATAAATCAGCGTTTAAAGACAATTGAAATCAGAAAAGAATTGACGGATGAATGGAACAGAGCGGGAATAGATAGAGAATCTGATTTTGCCATACTCACGAATGAAATTATCAAAGCATGGTCCGGAAAGACAGTGTCTGAATATAAGCAGCTAAAGAACCTCAAAAAAGAAAATCTGAGAGATAATATGACTAACTTGGAACTTGTTCTTAATATGCTGGCAGAAGCCACCACCACTGAAATTTCAAAGAAAGAAAAACCTAAGACTTTCCAAGACAGTAAACAAATAGCCGTCAAAGGTGGAACAGTAGCCGGCAATACCAGAAAAGACATTGAAACGCAGTTAGGAGAAAACATAGTTACTCAAAAAAATGTTAAAGATAATCTTGTAGAATTATCAAAACATAATATTTTACAAATAGGAAAGAAAAAGAAAGAAGGTAAATAAATTGTGGATTGTAGAACTGACCAACAGAAAGTTTAGATTAACATGAAAAAAGAAAAATCAAAAAATAAAGAAAAAAAGAACAAATTATTGATGATTATTCTTTTTATAATAGCAGGATTTGCCATTCGCCTTTTTGGGATTTTAGGTGTAACCATTTTGATTACTGTTCTTTATGGTTATTGGCATTTATGGAAAAAAACAAAATTAAGCACTTCAAAAAAAATACTTGTTTCGTTATTACCTATTATAATCATTAGTGTGTTATATTTGCCTGCACTTTTTGCCAGCAATCTAAATAACGAAGGATATTTTCTGCTAAACTCAAGTAGGTATGAAGAAGCAATAGAAAAATTTGATAAAGCACTTTTTATAAAACCTTCTGATACAGCAATAATTAATAACAAAGGATTAGCATTATTAAATCTTGGAAAATATGAAGAATCATTGATTCAATCTGAAAAAGCTTTAACTATTGATCCATCATTTGGACCTGCCCTTAATGGAAAATGTGTAGCTTTGAGAAACCTAGAAAGATATGATGAAGCTATGAGTTGTTATGATGAAGCATTATTGATTGAACCCAATAGCCCTATCTTATTGGCTAATAAATGTTCAGCTTTAAATCGTCTGCAAAAAACAAATGATGCAATGATACATTGCAATAAAGCCTTAGAAATTGATCCTAATCAATATCTAGCATTGACTGAAAAAGGAAATATTCTTGAATCAGAAGGTCAATACGAACAAGCTTTAAAATACTTTAATGCCGCAATAGAAAATTGCTTGAACAATTGTAATATATTAGCAAAAGCCGGCATCCTTGATAATAAAGGGAGAGTCTTAACATATTTAGGAAGGTCGAGTGAGGCCTTAATTTATATTGATGAATCTTTGAAATTAAGACCCAATCATTCAATTACTCTTAATAACAAAGGATTTGCATTATTAAATCTTGAAAAATATGAAGAGGCGATACAATATTTTGATATGGCTTTGAAAATTAATCCAAATTTAATACAACCATTGAATTTGAAAGGAATTTCATTAATTGGTTTGGAAAATTATTCTGAGGCAATTGTTAATTTTGATAAAGCTCTTTCTATTGACCCACAATATTTTGATGCACTTTTGTATAAGGGAATTGCTCTTGAAAATCTGGAAAGATGGGAAGACGCTATAAAGAATTATGACACTTTAATATACTATTACCAAAATTCTGATACTGCTTATACAAGAAGAGCTATTTCCAGATACTATTTTGGAGATAGTAATAATGCAATTAAAGACGCAGAAAGAGCGCTTGAAATCAATCCAGATAACGAAGATGCCCATAAGATGTTATATGGTTAAATGATACGGGGATATAAATAGTCAAAATCACAACTGAGAACTACATAAACTCTCCCAGCCCAACTTGTTTTCCTTTCCTTAATATTCCTTCTTCAGAATATCCAAGAACGGCAAAGATGCTGGACACGGCAGGCAGCAACTGGTGGTGAAGATAGTATTCAGCATCATAGTCCCCTTCACGAAGCTCGGCCGCCAATTTCGCCCGTTCTCTCACCAACCCGCTGCCTTTGGCAATGATATATTCCACAGTAGTGCCGGGATTGACTGTTTCTCCCCGTTCTGCTAATTTCTGAGCAACCAGAACATGCGGCCCGATTGAGGTATAGCGATGCAATTCCCGAGTAATCTGTGTTTTAATAATTAATTGCGGCAAAGGTACTTTCCCTTCCTTAAGACTCGTTATTGCCTGGCGGATGTAGACCAGAGCCGCTTCTTTATTATCTTGCAATACCAAACGCAGGACGTTCTCCTGCGCTTCTTTGGCCAGGAGCGACGAATTGCGCCGGACCGTTTCAAAACCGGTAATCTTCATGCTGCCATCCTTACGTATAAGAGCATATTTTTTTTTAGCTCCTTTTTCACTTCCTTTAATCGCCACGAAAATACCTCTAGGAAAATAACCTTCAAATTCCAGCTCCATATGACCAGGTAAAGAAGAATTAATTTCATTCATGAATGCCATCGCCTCATCTAACTGTTTGTCTCCCAGCAGCATGAAACACGAATCAGTATCAGAATATACTACTCTAAATCCTGTTTCTTCAGCGGCGGTGATCGTCTTTTTGATATAGCTGCGAGCATAGGCAGTAGTAGAGGCAGCACATTCCAGACAATACCATCGCGCACCAAAAAAACCCAAATACCCATAAAAAGAATTGGCCAGAATCTTTAACGCATAGGAGCGGGCTTCCAGCATCGTTGCTTCTTCTTGGTCTTTTTTGTCTTTTTTATTTCTTTGTTCTTTAATTAAGCGTTTCAGATCAACACGCCGTAAAATTAATTGTTCGAGGACGGACGGAATAAATTTTTTCTCAGCGCAAAACCAAGAATCTTCCCGTTCCGGCACGTGCGCTTTTTCCTGGCAGCAGCTGCAGCAAAGCGCCTCCGGACCGATGTTATGCGCCGAGATAATCGTCGGATACAGTGAACGGAAATCAAACACGACCACATCTTTATACAATCCCGGTGTTGGTTCGTACACAAAAGCTCCCTGAATATGTTCTTCCATGCGTTGTTCCATCTCGCTGCCAACAGGTTTATTTGGGGCAAGAACATTGAATTCCATCGCCCGTTTCAAGATATAATTTTCAACCAGCCTGCTAAACCGCATGCGGATGAGATCATAGGAAGGCACGCCGACAATCTTGGTAAATTCAATGATATCAGGAAGAAGCTTCGCACACAGTTTAAATGTCAAATGCGCATCATGTAAATTATAAGCGCAAAATTCAGGCAGCTTCTCCGGCTGGTTATCCCAAATACGCGCCAAGTTGTCTAAGTTAACATCATGTTTCCTATGGCCCAGAAGTTCCGCCGAAACAGCGTTCAGCGAGTAGCTGTCCGTCTTTAAATTCATGCCAAAGATATGTTTAATAAATTTTAACATATCAAGATGAAGCAGGCCGTTGATTTTCGCTTCACTGCTGCGAAATCCTGTCCCAGCTCGGATTTGCAGCTCGGAATGATCCAGTCCGAGATCCAATTTTAATCTATATCGTTCGGCCCGAGTTTTAATATACGGAAAATCAAATCCGTCCGAAAAATATCCCGTGATTATTTCCGGCTGGAACTCTACAACAATGTCGCGGAAGCGCTGCAGCATCTCTCGTTCATCGGCAACAGATTCTACATAATCAAAATCGTGAGGAAACTTTTTCCAGGTCAGAACTTTCTTAAATTCAGAACCGTCATGCTGCAGTCCATATACAGCAATCATTAAGATAGGATTTTTTTCCGGGTCTATTTCTTTCCGTTCCGCATACGTTTCAATGTCGACAGCCAGAATCTTCCATTTTTGGGATGTCTGCTGTGTTGCCTGGACGATCTTTTCCACTTTAAACACAGGAACACGCATTGTTTTGTCGGGAACGAATTCCCCGCTTGTCTGGACAAGGGCCATGGGTGTGATATTAGCGTCACGCAGGTAACGATGAACAAACAAGATATCTTTTTCATAACAGTCAAGACCCAAAGATTCTAACTCCTTGGCCAGAAAGGGAACGGCCTTCGGATAATTTACGATAATTTTCAGAAACGTCTTTTTCTTTCCCAGAAATTCTTTCTCCACGAATTCAGTTGCCAGTACTGTTGCGGGCTCATCCCTCGTTGGGATCCTGAGCAAGTTTATTTTTGTGAGCAGATCCGTCTGGTCTTTTCTTACAGACGCAAAGAAATAGGGCTGGTGTTCATGGATGAGGCACACTTTTGTTCCATCCTCGAGAATACTATAAAGATACATGCAGACTTTTCCCTGCTTTATCTTATACTCAAAATCATAGGGATAACAAGTTAAGTCCATAGTTACCCCTAGAGAGAAGTGGTTTTATAAAAGTTATGGTGGGAAAATTATGATGGAGAACAGACCTCAGGGAATACGCCGCAATGATTTCAGCAAATAATTCTCTTCTTCTGATGTTCCTTTTTTTGACTCTTTGAGAACAGCTTTTTCAGGTTTCTCTTTTGGCTTCAATTCTTCTTTCGGTTTAGATAACTCTTCTGTGAGCTGCGCAAACATAATATCCATCTCATCTTCCATCAGCTGTTTTGTCTTCCATTCAAGATGAAGCCCGTCATTCTCCCGCCGGGGAATGATTTCAATGCTGAAGTGGGGCGTGTTTTGCCCGGCTCCGAGACCGTTCCGAATGAGAACATTTGTCCCTTGACTTTCCAAGGCATCAAAAACAGCAATGCTGACGCTCTTCGCGATCCGGCCGCATTTTTCCAGAACATCCGTTGGCACCAACTCCATAATGGTATAATGTTGTTTGGGAAAGATGGTAATTTGCCCTGGTGTTATGATACTGTCTTTGAGAGCAACTACCAGTGTATCGTCCTCGAAAAGAAGGTCTTCCTTCCGTTCCAACAGTTCACAGTATTCGCATTTCATTTTTATTTAAACAAAGAAGCGATATCATCCAGGCTTACATCTTCCTCTGCTGGTTCTTCCGGTGGTTCTGGTGATGCTTCTTTTTTCGGCTTCCCTTTTTTTTCTTTTTTCTGTTCTTGATCGTTCTTTTGCTCTTGATTCTTCTCTTGCTGATTATTCTCAGTATCTTTATCTTCCGGAATGTTCCGTTTTGGTTCCTTCTCAGGAACGTTCACCACTTCTTTTTTTACGCCTAAGATTTCATTAAGTTTATTTTCGATAGCAGCCCGCACCTTCTGTCGCATCTTGGCGTCAACCAGCTTTTCCTGGAAATCTAAAATGCCGTCGCCTTCTTTTCTTGGTATAAGATGGATCATGAAATGCTGCGCGCGCTGCCCGGCAGCTAAGCCGTTCGCAATGAAGACCGTCGTCCCGCTCACTTTTAATGCTTTCAGAAGGAGTTGGGAAAGAGTTTTTGCAACTGAAAATAGATGGCCTATCTCTTTATCGGGAAGCTGGGGCATGATCGTGTAATGCTCTTTTGGCAGAAGCAAGAGATGGCCTTTCGTTGCGGGATTAATATCAAGAACGGCGAGGCAGGTGTTATCTTCATAGATCTTTTTACTGGGAACTTTGCCTGAAATGATTTGACAGAAAATGCACTGCTGTTTTTGGAATTCGCGCAACTCTTCAGGAGACATATTTCTCAGTTTTTCTTCCAATTGTTTCCGCTGCTCTTCTGTAAGTTGCGGCATTGCTTGCGCCATAAAATGAAAAGAAGAGAGGATTTTATAAAAGTATAGGTTTGATAATTTGGAATGGAATAATTGGTGAGAACCTATTAATTGGTCTCAAGAAGAACTCCTTATCTCAACGTCCATTTTGGCCCTTTCGGCGCCACTTTCACGGGAACCCCGCCGTCATAATCCGCAGCGATAATTCTTGCTCTCAAGGGATCGTATTTATAATAATTGAATCTAACCGCAGAAGTGATGCATTCAGATCCTTGAGGCAACTTGTAATCTATTGATTCCCTATCCTCAACGAAATCGTATCCATGATGTTCTGGACCAATATGGCTATAATCTAAAAGAACCGGTGTTAACTTAAATTGCCTCAGAGACTGGGGCAGGCGATCGGTTTCAGGTTGGTAATAGGTAAGAGGATTGTCAAAAGATACCAGAACCTCTTTCTCAATTTTCCGCAAATGAAGCATTCGATTTATCTCTTCTGGAGAATATCGTTTTAAGCTTTTGTCCGTTCTCCAGGACATGTTTGTATCTACCATCCTTACAAAAGCAGTTTCTCCATCTTTATGCAGTACTGGAGCTGTATAAATTATATTAATTGCATTTTGGCGGAAAGCTTTTGTATAATTTTTCACCGGTCCAAGAAAATTTGGAATAATGACATCTATTGTTTTCGGCTTCTCAACATCATTCTTTTCTTTAACCAGAAGATGTCCTAATTCTCTGCGTTGAACAACATATAACCCAGAATCTTCTAATCGGTCACAAATAAATTGTGTTGTTTGTTGCTTCTCCTTCTGAGATACCATCCTTTTCTCAAAACTGCTTTTATTTTTAAGAATTGTGAAATATTATCTTAATCACAAAATGATTCACAAAAATTCTTTTACGTTCGCAAAATGAACTTTCACAAATTTTCTGAATTCTAATTTTCTTTCCTGCAGTTCATGCAACGCCAATTTCACATGCGTGCTGCCTTTGGGAAGGGTAAACCCCGCTTGCAGGCTGAGATAATCAAGCTGTTTCAATGCTGCGGCTCTGGCCAATACTGAGGCCGCCGCAACTTCAACATATTTTGATTCGGCTTTTTCTTCCGCGACATCTCCGACTGCGCATCCGGGATATTTATCTACCATGTGTTTGCCTGGAAATAAGAAACGGGCGCATTCTGTATGCAGAATATTTAACAGCTTGGTGATGTCTCCTTCCTTAGTACATTCTCTGTTATACTCTTCCGGCAGAAGACTCTTCACTTCGCAGGGAGCAATTTGTTTGATTTTCTCCGCCAGAGGAAGAATGATCACATCACTCAGATTCTTGCTGTCAGCCACGCCTAATTCTCGTAATTTCTCCCGGATGGCATCATCTGCCTTCACGGCCGCAACAACCAGGCCGCCAAAGGTATCCCCTTTTAATGCTTCATCACTGCCGATGATCCAGCCTGTTTCCTTCCTGAAAGTAATGGGTTTAATCTCTGATCCGATGTTTAATTTTCGAAGCTTTTCTGCCACTTTTTCTACTTGCTCTTGTTGGCCTTGCAATACTAATTTTCCTGAGGTGTAAAGAATAAGTGTTACACCCTCGTGGCTGCAGCGGAATTCTTCATACACTGTTTTTGGTTCCAAACTACAAAATCCTTTAGAACTCAGTTTTTTGATATCCTCTTTTTGAACATTCTCAAATACGACCATAATGAAATACTAGAGTTGAGGAATTTAAACTTTTCCTTTGATGGGTGCAGTCACTAGCTCCGTGTTAGCCGCCTTGGCCGTTCGTCGCTCCGATTTTGGGTAATGTTTTTGCTGGGATACGGACATTTCTTTTGAGAAAATCGGACAATAACTTTATGCAAGCAATGGCAGTTAGCTCCTCATCTCTTGGCCAAGGCGGCGGCTAACATAATTAACTTGACTGCACCCTTTTGATGAATGAATTAATCTCGTGAAATGCCATATGCCGTTTCTCATCAAGGATAAAAACATGGATGGAATGCGGGATCCACACCACTTTCTTTTTCTGCGATCTAATTCGTGTAATAACCTGATTAACACTTTCTTCGGATACTACATTATCATCGGTTGATTGGATTAATAAAACTGGTTTTGTAATCTCTGGTAAGACTTCACGTGAATTTTTAACCACTTTCAGCAGCTGGACAAGAGAAGATAAAGGCACCTGAGTATACGCCACGCGTTGTCCTTTTGCATATATGTTCTGCACTCTTTTTGGATACCGTTTCTTCTGAAATAATTTTATATGGCGAAGCCCAGAGAGGACTAATTTACCTACTTTCTCCCGCCGAAAAATGAACGGCGTTGCCAAGGCAATTATTCCTTTCACTTTTTTCTGCTTCTCTCCAACAAGGAACGCTAAATTTCCGCCAAAGGAACTGCCGACAAGATAAATTTCATCACAGCTTCCCTCCAGGACGGTAAGAGCTTTTTCAACATCATGGATCCAAGTTTCATATTTGATCGATAACATTTGTTCAGGAATGGTTCCATGGCCCGATAACAGAGGAGCATAGACTGTAATTCCTTGCTTCTGCAAATAGTGGCCTAATTCTTTCAGTTCGTGAGGGCTTGCCGTAAAGCCATGGATCAATAAAGCGCCGACGTTCTTTTTCCTTTTTGTTTTCGCTTCCAGGAAAAAGGGCTCCGCGCCTTCCATTATTTTTACTTCCTCGCGACGGCGTAAGCGCCGCTTTATGAGAAATAAATTAACATGCTTATAGAGCGATAAAAAAACAAGAAACCCAAGGATATAATCGAACATCTGTTAGAATAGACAATACTATTTTTAAATATAGTGGGGGATGTTGCCTAAGAGGAAGTAAAAAAAAATTCCTAAAAATCAGCTAACTTCCTTTGCCTTTTCTTTTTTTCAACATCCTTAAACGACTGCCATTCTTTGCGAAAGAGATGGGAATAATCTTTATGGTGGTGTTCCAGAAATTCCTTTGTTTTAGGATCGCTCATGTATCCGGAGCCAAAATCTATGCCTATTTTAGCTTTTATTTTTTCTACAGAACGATCGCGGATGACTTTGGCGATGATCGATGCAGCAGCGACAACAAGATGATTCACATCAGCTTTATGTTCCACAATGAGAGTTGCCTTCTGTTGCACAGCAGAATGTAAACGCTGGGAAACATAATCACGATACGCTGCAAGGTTAGGGCTGGGGCAATCAAGAATAATAGTATCAGGATCTAACTCCGACACTAACCGCGCAGAGGTATCTGCTTCCAGCCAGTTTAAATTTGTTCCTTCTTCCTGCAAGGATAAATCGATCGCATCCGGTTCAATGACTTCGATGCGGAAATCATGGACAAGTTCACGGATGCGGTCAAAGAGTTCTTCCCGCGCTTGCGAACTGAGCAGTTTTGAATCTTTTACTCCCAGCCATGCCAATTTTGGTATGTCTTCTTCTTTAAAAGCTAACGCTGCCATGACTAAAGAACCTAACACCGGCCCCCTTCCGGCTTCATCCACGCCGACAATGATCTTGCTCATGAGGATGTTTTAGTTTTCGTATTTTATTAAAATTTAGTATTTTATTAAAAATATGTAAGAAAATACTCTTATAAAAAAGAGAGCATTGACCAAAACATCAAACATGTAAAAATCACAACCCAAACGCATCCGTAAACTCGCGCATTCTCCTGAACTCCGCAAGAAAATTAAGACCTTTTTCCGTAATAACTACTTTCTTCAATCCTTTCTTCTTTTTCTTGGCTGGTTCTTCCTGAACGACAACCATGCCTTTTCCCAGTAATTCTTCCAGATAATTATTCAGGAGTTTATGGGAAAGATTGGACTTGTACATCAAGTGTGTAGGCTTGATTGTTCCCCCTTTATTTTGGATAGCAAGTAAAATGTCAAAAACAAGTTCTAACCGGGATCTGCGTGATGCCATTATGCTCGAACCACCTTACGATATGTTGAAAGCAGGAGGAGAAAACCAAGCAGCAGGAATAGTTCACCGATAACGTAAAAACTTTGTGCCAGAAAAACAAAGATAAAAAAGAAGTTGCCAATCAGGATAAACAAGAAAGACAACATGACTTTATAGGCATTGGCATTTCTGTTTGTATTCAGATAGTTCTTATAATAATTCAAGACGATGAGCCCTAACAATACCCCGCTTGTGAGATAAAAGACAAAATATTTGAAATTACTGACCACAGAGATAAGCAGGACCAGGTACAAAAACAAGGCAATCTGCGTTACTTCATGAAACTTGCGCAGGCGAGCTCGTGATTTCTGGGAAATGAAAAATATCAACAGCCAGCCGCCCAGCATGGTTACCATCTGCAGGAAGAATCCAGCTCGATAAAAAAGCTGCGATAATTCCAATCTTTGTCCAGCAACAGGGCGGAGCACGTCAGCGGCGACATCACGCACCGGAGTGTAATATAAGATCCCACTGGTCACAATTTTCGCGAGAAAGCTTAATCCTACCAAAAGAAAGGCGAATGAAAAATAGGCAAATTTATTATCCCCATTAACCCGATACATGCGCCAGCTGTATGCAGCAATAAGTAGAGTAATCAGTAAGCCAACAGCATCAAATATGATGTCCCATCCATTAAACCAACCCGGTGTAAAAAACAAACGATACATGAAAAACCCCTCGCTAATTTTTTTGTACTTGAGAGTAACAAATCAGTTCATCTATTTAAAAAGGTTATGGTAGTTTCTTCTACAACCCCCTTCTGGAGTTGCCCTGCATAAGCGATTTATAAACGAATGATTTAAGCTCATGTAAGAGAGGTGATATCCATGCAGCGACCCTTGCCGCAAGACATCTATACTTTTGTTTCAGAGCTTACGCCAGACGAAATTGTCTATTTGTTGTACAAAAAACAGTACATATCAAAACTACCTAAAAACACATCGCCCATGACGCTTCTTTCTTTGAAAACTTTCTGAAAACACCCTGCCTCTTCCGAGCCGTTTGGCTCGGTTTTTTTATTTATTCTGCTTCATTTCAAAAATAGATTTGAGGTAAACATGCGTTTAGCAACTCCGTTTCTTTCCGCTTAGGAAAGTTTAAAACGCGTAGTCGTTTTATAACGCTTCGTCCAAATTTTCTGGTACTTTACACTAACGGGGGGGTCGCTGTAAAAAACTATTTCTCAGACGCTATCAAGTTTTTCCCATGACTGCCGTATAACATTATTACAAGAGAGCCATAGGCTAATTGCGCTTCATCACGTGGTATTCCTCTTTCAGCTTGTTCATTTGCATAATCACGTAAGCTTTGCAATTCTCTTAAATGTATCCTATCTGATTCAGAAAACTTATTCCTCTCTCTTTTAACAAAATCCTCTATTGTTGGCGTAACTGGAAAAGCTGGTCTGCCGTTGCTAATTCTGTCATTTATCCTCCCTAAAGCATCTTCTCTTTGCCAATCATTACCATAAGCTACTAAGTGCAGACTTAACCAACGGTTATAATGGTCTGTAAGTCGCCGTTGAATACTTTGATGGAGATTTTCATATCTCTGCTCAATTTCTTCTATCGGACTGACGTTTGGAATTGACTTTGTCATTTTATTCTCTCCTTTGATTTAATCAGCTATTTCGTATTGTCTCTGCTCTTTCGTTCGCTTCCTCTATATAGGTCACAAAAAGCGGAGCTTCATAAGCCAAACTAAGACGTTGCAGGCTTTGCCGTAAATCTCCTAATGGAGCAAGATCAAACATTTCAGCTGGTTGTAACTCTGATGGCAACGACCTTCTAAAATTCTGCAACGATGGAAGAGCAACTACAATGTTTAAGTCTGGATGCCTTTGTCGAAGCACTTCCGCAGCACCTTCAGCGAATAGCGATTCTACAACGTGTTCCGAATATTGCTGTTCACAATTCCATGCTCGAGCATATTCATATGTTGTAATATTGTCATTCACATCTCCTGCAAGACTTTCTAAACGGAGTATTGAAAAAAATCTGTTGAAAAAATCTCTTGGTTGTACATGAAGATCCCATAAATATTCTTCTGGCACCTCGCTTACTTCGTATTGTTCTTCCCAACCAACTCTAGGTAATTGAGAAAAAATAGGTAAGAGTCTGTTTCGATAGGTTTCACTAACTTCTTCTGGAAACATAAAATAGGGTACTGCACTTGCTTGTAATGGTCTGCTTAACCTTCGATGAACATCAGCTTCTGCCATCTCAAGTGGTCTAAAGATTCCCTCTATATCTCCAATGCCTGTTTCCCTCATCTCTTCTAGGATTGCATAGAGATTACGCACCTGTTCAGGTTCTAATGCTCCATTGATGGGGGAATATGCACGCTGAAAATTTTGATAGAGGGAATTAGCTCGTTCAAATCCATCATGAATTTTAAAAAAATCTTCCCTTGCTTGTGCTCCAATATCTCCAGAGCTTCTCTCGACACGAGCACTAAGAGTAAGCTGATTCCGGTTTCCAAGAGCACTTCCTCCCAGAGAAACGTGACCGTACCGTCTCACAAACTCTTCCATTGAATTCACTTGATTTTGTTCAGCATTCATTTTCTTTACCTCCTTCCATTTTGTTCAGATTGGATAACCATCATTTGTTATGAAGCAGTAACAACATGACAACTATATAAATATTCATTCTCCAATTTTGGAGGATTAATAGAAAACTTTAAAAAGAACCATGCTATTCTCTGGTTATGGACACCAAAATCCTCGAAGATATCGGGCTTTCCAATGCTGAGATTAAAGTATATCTCACCCTCTTAGAATTAGGAACTTCTACCGCAGGCCCTATTCTTGAAAAATCAGGACTACAAAATTCCGTCGTCCACATGACCTTAAACAAACTCATAGAAAGAGGATTCGTTACATTCGTTAAAGAGGGCAAGAGAAACCACTACCAAGCCGCCAATCCCAAGCACATTATTGATTTTATCAATGAGAAAAAAGAACGCTTTCAGGAGATTTTACCGGAATTATTACTCAAACAAAAACAAGCCAAAGAAAAGCCAGAAATCATTACTTTTAGAGGTATTAACGGCATTAAAGAATTACTGACAGAATTGCTAGAAGCTGGTGGAAAAGCACATCATACTTTTGGCTCAACGGCAAAATCTCTCATGCTTGGCGATGCCTGGTGGGTGAGCTATCATAAAAAAAGAGCAGAACGAGACATTAAAGCAAAATTACTCTTTAATGAATCTCTGGCTTATTGGAAAGCTGAAGTAAAATATCCAAAATCAGAAGTGAAATACACGAAAGCAGGATTTGAGCCTCTCACAGAAACAATCATCAGAAATGATAAAATAGGAATTATTGTCTGGGCGGATAAACCACTCGGAGTAATTATCCATCAAAAAGAAGCGGCAGAATCATACGACAAATTCTTTCAACTCATGTGGAAAACAGCAAAATTATAGTTTTTCTCCGAACTTTTCACCGCACTTTATTCCGAACCTACCTTACCCAATACCCTCCTTTCTTCGGACTTCCTCTAAACTCAATTTTTTCCTCCTCTTTAAGTTGCTTAATCCAGCGTTCAATCGTTTTGGCTGGAATACTTAGGATTTTAGCAAGTTGAGGAACTCTTTTCCCTGGGTTTTTTCGAATAGATTCAAGCAATGAATTTACTCCCTCAAATACACCCTCACTTACTCCCTCATTTACTCCGACAGCTCCAGAGACACCTTTCCTCTTAAACGTAACCACAAATTGTCTTCCAACTTCTTCAAAATTGGTGTCAGGTTCTTTGGATAAAATCAACCCGATACCTCTTCCCCATTTCTCAATAAAGTGGACTTGGTGAAACATTTCCGCCAAAAGTTCATTTCTGCGTTCAGAGATCTCTTTGGTTTTTATCTTCTCCACCGTTAATCCACCATACAATAAACCGGGACTTCTTATTTCCAGTTTGTT
Source organism: Candidatus Woesearchaeota archaeon (assembly GCA_018303265.1). Taxonomy (GTDB): domain Archaea; phylum Nanobdellota; class Nanobdellia; order Woesearchaeales; family GW2011-AR9; genus JAGVYN01. The sequence goes on along the minus strand of JAGVYN010000014.1, from coordinate 17,802 downwards.
CTTGAAGATGGCAATGTTCACCGAGTCATAAAGATAGTAATCCCTATGGCAGAACGCATTAATAACCGCCTCTCGAAAAGCTTCTTTATCAATTTCGGGTACATCAACCCGATACATTCCTTCCAAGCGCATTCCTACGTGAATATTCTCTAAAATATACTTTTCTGCTTTTTCAATCAATGTGAATAAATCTCCAACGTATTCCTGCATATCAATCGTAACTGCCTTTGTTTCACCAAAGACAGCACAACGCAGTTTAGCATTGGGAAAGAACTTTTCTGGATTTCTGCCAAAGAGTATGACGGCAGTATTCAATAATTTTCCCTGTGAAAGAAGACCTAACTTTTTCAAAGAATTTTCAACTGTATCAAAGCGTTTTCCTGCCTTTTTCAAAAACCATTTTAATCTCTGAGTGCTGATGTCGCTCATTTTTGCTTCTTTACAAATCTCTTTATCCCATTTCATTCTTTCCTGATTCTTCTGCAAAATAAGCCATTCTAATTCTTTTGCACTCATTTGCCTATCTTCATCACCCACTCTCATGTGAGCTCTTCCTTGCGCATAATAGGGAACATTATTTCCAGAGAATTCAACATGAACACAGTGCTTTCCTTCTATTACAACCTCATTGACTTTTGGAAATATCTTCGGTTCAATATGTTCAGAAATAGCTCTTGAGACCTCTCTCAACGTATTCTCTGTAACCGTCTGACCGACTACTTTTCCATCACGGTCGACACCAAAATACAGTTCTCCTTTTTGATGCTTATTCAGAATAGAAACTATGGAAATTATCGCCTCTTTCAACTCAGATGTTGATTTTTTCAATTCCAGTGTTTCAGATTCTCTCATTTCCCTCTTTTATTTACAAATATGCCTACTTCATTAAAAAGATTCCTATTTAAAAAGCGACCACCCTAAATCTTGTCTGCTAACGCAGTTATTTATTACCAGCAAAGTACCAGAAAACTACAGCAAGAACTGCATTCTCAGCCACGAAAAAACCTGCTTCGCATCCCGCGCTGCGTGCTCCCCTCATTTCAGTCGTCGGGACGCCTAACAGCGATTGCTACAATTATTGGATTAGTGGCGGCAACAGGTACAACTCTTTCGTTTCTACCCCAAGCAATGAGAATCATCAAAACGAAACATACAAAAGATCTCTCATTAGCGATGTATTTGATATTCACAACAGGAGTGTTCTTGTGGTTAATTTATGGAATTCTTATTAAAGATCTACCAGTAATAATCGCAAATGCAATAACATTATTATTTACTTCCACGATCCTCATTTTCAAAATTAAATATAACTAAGGTTAAACACGAGTTATCAAACCTTTATTCCAACGGCACACCGCTCCATAACGTCCAGTCTTCCGACGGCGAATAGGCGCCAAAGACAAAATACGGTGGCTCGTTCTGGCCAAAGAAACCATACCCAACATCTCCCCACGTTCTCTTGCGAGGAGCAAGACTCGGCCCCATGCCATACATCGGACTGCCGAAATGGCGCCATGTTTTCATCACCGAATGAAATCCTGTTACGTCAGTCGTATAATCAGCGCCTGGCTCGACAATCAATTCTCCTTTATATCCTTCTTCTTTGAGAACTTTAATCATTTCTTTAATGGGTGTATTCCCTTCACCTGGCGCTAAATGATCATCGTGATATCCGTAATTGTCATCAAGATGCACGTGCCCTATAACTCCTGCACGGCTCATTTCCTTCACTTTCTGAACGGCCCATTTGTCAAACTCTTTATCATTTTCTTCCAGCGGCTTTTTAGGATCGCCATGCCAATACTTCCGCCACATGTTCAAATGCCCCGTGTCAAACGTTGCAGTGATATGTTTCTTGGCCCGTTCTTCTGCTTCTTTCTTTGCCATACCTTGCTCAACAAGTAACTCTTTCATGCGTTCCCTGCTGCCTTTCACTAATTGAATTAATTCATCAGGATGTGAACCGTAATGTTCGGGAAATAAATTTTCAATGGCAATAGCAAGCGGTTTTTTGAGTTCTCCCTGCTGTTGTAGTTTATCTGTATGACGCAGAGCATTTAATGCTCCCCGTGCATAAGCATCATACGCTTCCTCTAACGCATACGGTTCCGCACTGCGCACGTGGCGGATTGTTTCCATGGCTTCTTCCGCCTGTGCCATTGATGATGAAGAAGATTCCTGAGAATGTTGTAATCGATGCTTCGCTTCACGCAAATGTTCTTTGATGATTGCACTGGGATATTTTGTTTCCGGAGGGACAAATTCACCTAATCCACTCTCATTAACTTGTTTTTGCAATTTCCATTTTTCTTCAGGAGTTGCTGCTTCTTCAATTTTCTCATAGAATTCCAGTGCTTTTTCAAGTTTTTCTACCCTATTCACCATCTGTTTAAAATCCCCACCGTACTGCAGCGCCCAGCCGCGGGCATTAGCAGCATTTGTTTCCAATGTCGCAATGATATACGCTTCTTCAGGACGAACTTTAATATCCTCTTCACGTAAGCCCCGCTCTTTTACTTGCGCAATGCGCTCCTGCCAGATTGACTGTTGTTTTTCTTTCTCAGACAATGAATCCCAGCGGCGAAATTCCTCGCGGGCGCGCTGGGTCATTTCTCTCGATTCCCTCTCTAAATCCTCCCACCCAAGCTGTGTTGTATGAAATGATCCTTTCTCTTCATTATATTTTGGAACACGCAATGCTGGGTCAACTTTTTTCCCCCAATAATCAATATAATCACCTTTTTTTACTCCTTTAGCCGGATCATTTTCCTCTGCCTGCAACCATACTGGCCGAGAAACTTTCCTGTTTTTGCGCGCTTCCTGAATGACGCCGCCAGTTCGCGTATCCACCACACGAAAAGACGTACGGCCTTCTTCATCTTCATACATGCGAAACTTGTTTCTGAACGGATCCCCTTTTTGCACGTTCCATTCCGCATCAACAATAGGTCTGGCAAACTCACCGGAATGGACAACGACAGGACCGCCTCTCCCTACGTCAGCGGCAAATTCAATCGCTCTCTTCACTTCCTGCATAGAATAGTTCTTGCTGGCCTTGCTAAAATTCCCTTGCTGGTCCATTCCCGCCAGGCCATAGACGCCTACCGTGGAGTGCGTTGTAAAATCAACTTTGTTGGCTTTTCCCAACTCCACGAGAGCTTCCCGCTGTTTCTTGCCATACATCTCCGGCGTTTGCCCTTGCCCGGAACCTTTTCCCATTCCGGTAAAAACAAATTCTAATTTTTTTGTACCAGGCCGTAATTTCGCTTGAATTGCCTGGACATTGGGAACCGGCCCTAAACCAAGACTCATTCCCAGATCGCCGATACTGACACCGACATCGCCGGTATTGCTGGGATCAGAACGCGGGAAGCCATGATGATGATCATCGTGATGATCAGATTGCGTATAGCCCCGATCCATGGGATGAAAATAACCGCCTTTGCCGAACTCTACCATGAGAAAAAGAATAGTTTTAGGATATTTAAATGTTGTTGCAAAATGAAGAATCATTTTTTCGAAAGATTATTAAATCAAAGAGGCGTGTATTCTATGGAATATTAAAACTGGTGATAAATATCATGAAAAAAATCATTGTTTTGTTGTTGCTCTGTGCTACTCTTCTATTAGTTGGATGTAAAGAGCAAAGAAATTACATTGATGTATCGGAAGAATTATCTTGTGTTGGAGTTCAAAACCCTAATGATTGGTATGGCACTATAATTAATTCAGAACAAGAACTTCAAGATTATGCTAAAGAAAATAATCAAACATTTAAACCTGCTGAATCTTGTCCACCATTGCCAACTATAGATTTTTCAAAGTATACCCTAATAGGAATGCACTTAGGTGGTGGCGGCTGTAAAAGTAGTGGTGAAATTTTTGAAGTCTCTATAGAGGATATAGATAAAATAGTCTATGTTAACGGAGGAATTAAAAGCAAGGGACTATGTGAAAAGCTATTCCTAGGACAAAAATGGGTTTTGATCACGAAACTATCAGACGATTATCGAGTAAGTTGGAATTCGCGTTTTTCTTTAACTGAAGAAGATCTCCCTCAAGTAAAAGAGAGACTAGAAAGTGGAGATTTTAATACTGTCTATTCAACATTATCTGAAATCGAAAAACTTGGTGGAGTTGCTCGTCCACTTGTCCCTACTTTAGTTGAAATTTTTGATGATTATCCCCAAAATCAAAGAATTGCCGAAATAGCAATTGATCTTGATCCCAGTTCAGCAGACTCTTTATATCCTAAGTTGCTTAACATATTAGAGACTGGTGATGTTGATGATAAACTAAATGTTGCCATACCATTAATCATAAAAATGGAAAGAGGTAAAGAAACCATTCCATTCATTATAGACATCATAAAAAATATATATCCAGATGGAGGTGTTGCATTTCAATACTTAGCAGAGATGGGAGATGATGGCCTACCAACCCTCTATCAATTAGCAGAAAGTAACGTCTCCTCAATACGAAGATTAGCAGCTGAACACATAGTAAATTATTATCCAATTACAAAAGAGCATGTTCCTTATTTAGTCCTAGTTTTTGAAGAAGGAAAACAAAATTCCAGAGAACAAGCAATTAAAAAAATAAAAGAACTTGACCCAAAAACAAGACAAGAGATTAATAATTTTATTGAAGAATACGGGAGAACATGGGATCTTACCCCAAGCACAGATTAATACTGATGAAAAAACACGTAAGATTATACACAAACATGAAGAATACGGCGAATTCATCAAAATTGGAGCGTACCAAGAAACCAAATGGGAAGTTCTTCCACCACAAAACAGGACCTAGAGCAAATTCACATCCCTTTATACCAATCCTTCTGGACCGATGTACTTTTATTTGACTGATAGACATTATCAAGCAATCTTCCTGTCGTCTGTTTTGCCAGGAGCGCCCGCTGCGCAACTTCCTCGTTCATGGAATACGTTCCCTCTTCATGCGCGCGCAAGCGTTCGTCAATGGAATTATACATAGCCATGGCTCGCTGCTGATCCTGTAAATTCATGTACCCTTTCTCTTCAATGGAATGCTGCAGGGAAAAAGCATCTTGATATAGTTCGCCTAACGGTTTTTCTGTGAAAGGATTATAACTCATTTGAAAAGCATTTTCAGAAGGAAGTTGATAATGAACATCTTTTATTCGCGGTGATTGATCTGGAAATTCTTCCACTGTTTCTTCCAAACTCCGCTCTTCTCGTTTAGCTGCTCCTTTCGCCGCTGGTTCTTCAACTCCTTTTCTCTCCCGCAGTCCTTTCTGCTGTTTGAGGATGACTCTTGCTTCTTCGCTTAATCCTTCCAACTCTTCCTGTGCAAGTTCCGGAATGGGGACTTTCTCCAGCCACTTTCTGCGTTCGGTTATCTCGTCTTCGCTCTCTTTGATTTTTTTCTGCGCTTCTTCTATCTCTTTCTTGCTTTTTTCCTGTGATTCTTTCAGTTTCTTAATCCTCTCTTCAGGATGAAGATCTTCTTCCTTTCCCATGAATATTTCATTGTTCTTATAGTTTAAAAAAGTTTATACTTTAAATTAGGAATCAACAATGAAAAATTATCTCCAGCAAAATCCACGAACGATCACAAAAACTACCACGCAATCATCTGATGCGCTTTCTTAAAGGTGTGAAACGCAATCCAGGCATTCGCTTTGGCATGGCCAACCACATTCCCCATTGCTTTATCTGTTTTTTCCTTCTGCTGCATAAGCTCCTTCGATGAAAGACCCCCCGATGTCTTTTTCTTCGCTGTATAAAAATCTCCTAAAAATTGTTCCATCAACGTTTTCTTTGATGCTGGAGCAGGCTTTTTTTCTTTTTTCTCCTCTGCACCTTTGGCTTCCCTCAAATATTTCTCCAGCTCTTTTCCCAATGATTCCATCGCACTCTGAACAGAACTGGAAACATCTTTCAATAACTCCATCGTCTCTTTATCTTTCATTTTCTTATAATTAGCAAGTTCTTTATCTTTCCAGCCATACACTCGCAACGTCATGTCAAACTTCCCGATATGAACGGGACCGCGCTGATATCCTTCCTGCACCACTTTTAACTCTGGCCTGGTACGATAATTAAACGTCGCAAGGAGACAACCATTCGCTCCACTATCCTTTTTGCTCGCCAAGATTTCAATGTCTAACATGCTCCCTTCAAACGCAGAAATAATATCCGGAGAAGTCATGCTCTTCTCTTTCATGGTGAGTTTGGAAACATGGCGCAGGTAGGGTTTGATCCACACCAGGTACATCTGAATAATTTCATAATGCTGCTTTAAATACGCTAGCATGAACCTTTTCCTGCTTCGATGTTCCTCCGCAGTCCGTTTCTTCCATTCCAAAAACTGCCGCAGATGACGGACTAAAACACGCAGCACATTGCGGTTGAAATCTTTCTCTAAACTTTGCACGTGGTTCTCTAATTCAGTTGTACTCTTAAACGGCGGGGCATCGAAAAATAGATCTGGCAAGGTGATAAATTCCAACTCCCTCGCCATGCCATACACCGAAGCTGCGCTTTTTCCCCCTCCTTGCACTAAATCAACAAACATTCCTTTTAATGTTATTTCCGCGCTTTTACCGCGCTTGTCAATATCTTTATCCAGTTCTTTTTCTGCTTCGTCATAATAATCAAGCCGTTCGTCAATGATCCGCAATTCACGAACCATCTGGAAGAGTTCTTTAATCATTTTTCCCACGGCAACAAGAAATTGTGTTACTTTATCTTGCTGCGCTCCCAGTCGCTGCTGTGTAAGCCCAAAAAAAGCAGAGTTCTCTGCTGCCGCAAACGAGTCTTCCAATTTCTCGACAAGAGGAAAACTCTGTTTTAAATAATCCAGCACCCAGAAGTATGGTTCTTCCAAACTTAAATCATACACTTCCCATGATAACCGGTAGGTTTTCTTAGGAGCAGGAAACCCGGTGGTATCATATTGCCCAGGAATGACTTCGGTATGCTCTTCATCAGCATCTTTCTTGTTCAGTTTGTATCCTTCAACCGGTTCATACTCACCAGTTTCCTCATTATAGAAATAATTATCTTCTTTCTTATCCTTTTTAATAAATCCATACTTAATTAATAATTCCGACCTATCCATCTCATCACCTGAGTTGCGTAAGCGGTTAGTATTTAATAAGTTTTTCTTTTAATTTATCTTTCCTCTTTCCGACAGACAAAAAACCAAAGGCTTTCTTTTTCATAAAATTCAACCCCAAAGCCAGCTTCACGAAGAAGAGAACACCACCTGTCAGCTGTAAAGTCATAAACTTCTTTTTGCCGCTGCCATTCATTAATTTTCTGTGAAGATAAGACCATCACAAAATACGTTTTGGTAATTCTCTTAATCTCCTGAAACAAGGCTGAATAATTTTGGATATAATTCAGGATAAAAACAGCCGTGATGGAATCAAATTCATTATCGATAAAAGGAAGCGGCTCTTCTACATTTCCTTGAATCTTGAGAGCACAAGAATCGTTAAACTCCAGCATTTTCTCAGAAAGATCAAATCCGACAGAAGGCAGATAGCTGTAACTTCCACAGCCCAAGTCCAGATTTTTTCCATTGTGAAGAAACAGTAATTCGTTTTGGATCAATTGCCGTTTCTCTTTCTCGATTTTATGCTGCCACATGAACGCTTCTGCATTCCAAAATGACTCCTTGCGGGCAGGCCATCCCTGCGCCCAGGGAACATGGGCTGCAAGATGCTGCAGTTTTTCTTCTACTTTCTGTCCGTACTGCAATTCAAGCAAACTGCACAAAAAATCAGTTTCCGCATCCATCATTAGAATAATAATACTCCTAAACTGGCAATTCCTTGAAAAATCAATCCGCCAGAAAGGCTATCAATCATTAATACAAAAACCAGCAGTAAGATCCTGCCAAGACAAATAAAAATTTCCCGGCTGACAAAATAGGAAGCAATTTCTCCTTGAGCTTTATTGTATTCTAGAGCTCCAATCGGAGAAGCAATAATACCATCAGTTATTGCGCCGAAGATAGTTACCCCAAACACATGCGGAACTGTTGTCGTGAACGCCTTAAGAAACCACGAAATAGATTCAAATCCGATCGTCCAGCGGATGATCCTCCGCTTGCCCCGATGATCACTATATTTTCCTGCAAGCCACAACAACAACGCGCTTATTCCTGAAATTAATGAACCAACAAGACCTAACGCGACATAACTTCCCAGAATGAAAAAAATAAACAAAGGCCAAATCACGCCACTGGCAATGACTTGCGTTCCTGACGACACAAAAAATAATGAATTACGCCAATGTTCTTTATTAAGCACCGATCGAACAGAAAAACGATACGAAACATGTTCTTCATCACTTTGCAACAGAACAACTGCAGAAAGCAACAGAAAAAATCCCGCAATAATAAAAACAAGGTCAAATCCGACAGTGGCAATGGACACACCGCCAATGATTGGTCCAAACATTCCCGCAACAATAGAACTACTTTTCTGAATTCCCACTTCTTCTCCGCGATGTTTTCTATCACTTGCATGATGAAAGACCAGATGAAGACCGAGCCAGTAAAATGCCTGTGAAACGCCAAGCATTGCTGCAATAATATACAAAGGAACAGAAATAAAATAAAGCGCGTATAATAACCCAAAAAAAAGAAGATAGACAGGAACACTGACTAAAATAGCATGTTTTGGCCCATATCGCGCCACAAATTTAGCTGCTACAGGAGTAGCGATGGCAAAAATAACGGCATAAAACACAAAAAACAGTAATGTTTGCTGTAAGCTAAACCCTTGCTCAGTATATAAATATAATGGAATGAACAATCCGATCATCGAAATGGCAAACGATCGAAGCGCTCCTGAGAGATAAACCTGAGTTAATTCTCTTTTTGGAAGGAATCGCCACCAAAATTCATGACGAGGAATCATAACTAAGTGTTTTCCTTGTCGAGAATATAAGTTTTTTGATTACGACTCAACTATTCGCACAAAAATTTAATAAAGAAGCGCCAAAAATAAAAAAAGATGGACCCATGGTCTAGTGGCTACGCATAAAAAGTAGTGAAAATGCGCCATACAGGACGTCCGCCTGACTCGCGGGAGATCGCCGGTTCAAATCCGGCTGGGTCCATTTTATTTTTTATTCTCATGAAAGAGTGAACTTAATAAGTACATAAAGAATATAAATTAACACGTAATTTGAAAGATATGCCATTTCAACAACCAGCTCAAGAACAACCGATCTACGAACTGCACCAGCAAACAACACGAGCGCTTATTCCAAAGCTTGTATCTTTTCTGATATTAGGAACCCTCTTCTATATAGGCATCCTGCTGAATATTGCCTCATTATCATCGGCATAATTACAGCAGTTCAACGGTCTCGGCTTCCATACCAATTTTTCCGCGACAAAATCAGATTTAACAAAAAAGAGATAAGATACACGGAAATTATAAACACCGCGCCAGAACATAATCTTCTTGATAGAATGTTTAAAACGTATTCCATTAATCTTGGCTCTGGATTTTATCTACGGCACGTTTCGGAGGAGATTAACATTCAGACATATCTCCAGCAGTTGATATCATACTCAAAAAAATCATATTCTTCTTACTAAAATCTTCTTACTCTTTTCTTACTAAAAATTATTCTTTATATCTATTTCTTCTTTCACAACATACATCGTAAAAAAAACAGATGTCAGAGCAAGGACAACAGGTCCAATGATTACTCCTAATGCGCCAAAGAGAAACACGCCGCCAAAAATGCCCAGCAAGATAATCGCCGGATGAATCTTTGCTTTCTTTCCTATCAATTTCGGCCGCAGAAGGTTATCGGCAAATCCCACAAAAATAAAAGAATATCCAAAGAGTAAGATACCTTTTAACATCAAACCAGAGGAATCCTGGAATACACCATTCAAAAAGAGAATAAGGGAAGCAGGAACCCACACCAATCCTGTTCCTAGAAGAGGAATGAGAGCAAAAAGAGCCATAACTAAACCCCAGAACAAGGGAGAGGGAACGCCAAAGATAAAGAAGCCAATAGCCCCTAACGCGCCTTGAACAAGTGCTACAAGGAAATAACCGTACACTAATCCATGGGTTATTTCCTGCAAACGCTGCATAATATGAACAAACTTTTCTGTTTGTATTCCTAAAAATCGAGGAAGCTGCTCTATAAAACGGTGACCATCTTTCAAAAAATAAAACATCGTAAAGAAAATGACGAACAGATTAAGCATAATTAGAGGAACGCTCAAGAGGAAAGCAGACCCCTTGCTGATAATGGTATTGGTAATAGCCTTGCTTATCTCTTGAATTTGATATTGAATTGCAGGGGTGGTTCCTGCCTCTTGAAAATAGAGGCAGAACTGGTTTGTACAATTTTGAAATAAGCCGACAGCTAATTTTTGTTTTACTAACAGAAATAAAGCAAAAGATTCTTTCACCAGAAATTTAATGAAGAAACCAGTAGGGACAACCAGAATTGCCAGCACAAAGATACATACGAAAAGAGCTGGTAAGATTTCACGTTTTCTTTTTACGATCTTATACAAAGGATACGAAATAAAAGCAAACAATGCCCCTAACAGAATAGACAGGAGAAGAGGTTTTAATATGAGGAATGAAGTGATAACCAGAAATACAAGCAATACTATTGGGATATATTTCTTATAAGTAATAGTAGTCACCTCTTTGTCCTTCAGAAAGCGATTCGCCTTTATATATTTTTTTCCATAGTATATCTTTTTCCAAAGATATTTTCTCCAAAATCAACGATAAATAAAATCCAGTAAAAAAAAAGAAAAAAAAAGAAAAAGCTTTTTAGGCTTATTCAGTTGTTGTTTCTTCTGTTGTGGTTTCTTCCACTACTGCTTCAGTTTTTACAGTTGGAGCACCGATGGTTGCATCGCTGTAAGTTGTACCTTCAACTTCAACTTCCATACCTTTGAAGTTTGCGTCTGTCCATCTTTTTGCAACAACTAAACCAGCTAGTCTTGTGTCTTCTCCGGAATATCCTGCAACAAGCATAGCCACGTTACCGTTTGCGTGTTCGAACAATTTAACACGCGCTACACCAGGCCGGAATCCTTCCGCACAGTCAGTTGGGTTGCCAAGCAATTCAGCAGCAATGGTGTTAACACATGGTCCGCCTACCAAAATTAAGTTCTGCGCTTTTGTGTCAGTCACTTCACTGGCAAGTTTGCTTGCGCCAACAACACCTTCAACAGTTGTTAAATCTCCAGCTGCCGTGGATGTCGTTGTTGTTGCACCACTGGTGAAGTACACTTGTGGCAATTTCTGCTTCACAGGGTACCCTAGGGTTAACTCATCTGGGTCCCCGCTTGGTTCACTGAACTTGATCCATGTACCCATGGAAGTATAGCCGTAACTTACTTCTGTTTCACCATCAGGGGTAAGTAATGTTACACCTGATAAAGCAGCACGTACTTCTGGGCCGGTGGTTGCCGAGATGTTTAACGAAATGGCACTTGGTGTCACTTGGTCAAAATCGTCAGCATTTGGTGTGGTCATATTCCAGACAAGACCAAAGTTTGCACCAGATCCGCCTGAAGAGTTGTCAGTACCAACTTGAGAACCATTCTGTCCACTGTAAGGTCCGTCTCCTCCGCCTGGGGTCCACTGCGAACCAAATGAATCAACGAAGGTAATTAGACTACCCGGAGCTGCCGCAGTCGAAACAGCACCTGAACCATCCATGTCCACAGCAATATTGAAGTCATCAGCTTGAGCAGACGATGCGTTCTGAACAAGGAACGAATATCCGCCCAATTTAATCGTTGCTACTGTACCAGTAGTACCAGCGGCAACGGTTGTTACAGAGTACTCCAATGTTTCCGCACTTCCTAGGTTCTTTAATTTAATTTTCGGGCTTGACTTTGATTGCCTATCCGCACCCTTGTACTGCAACAAGTAAGACTTAGCTGAACCATCGCCAGCCGTTCCACCAGTTACAACAAAGTAGTCGTCTTTATGTATACTGGTAATGTCTACACCATTTACGTTATTGGCAGTCTCGTTCAACTTCAGAGCTTTCCAATTATTCCTGGTTGCACCGACTTGCGTATCTTCACCAGCACTCAGGTTGGTTGCACTTTCTGCGTAAGCAACAGGGATATCTACAGCTTTACCATCCCCATCAAACAACACTAACTTGTACCTTCTTGAAGAAGATGTCTTCAACTGTAAGTCGTGCGTTTTTTCATCAGTCAAACCTTTGTATTCAATGTCAAAACTGCCTGCCATCAAAACTTCTTTCTCTTCGCCAGCTGCAGTAATAACATCACTTAACTTTCCTTCAGTACTGACAAAGAAGTCATCTTCAGCCGTCATGTTCACTTCAACGGTACTTACGGTAAATGTGCTGTTATCATCAGTGCCCGTAACGATTACCGTTGTTCCATCAATGTCTTCAGAACCAACTTTGACATTGTACGCACCCGTGGCATCACCAATGTCGTCGTCTCGCAATTCCATTTTTGAAGCGCCAACGAAGAAGGTTACCGAGTGCACCCCACCAGCATAATCTTGGTAGAGAACTTCGCTCACACCAACTTCGCTCTTGTCACTGAGAACATAGGTCTCCCCTACTTTGAGCTTGTTCGTTTTTTCACCATTTACGGTAAACAGCCCTTCATCAGCATCAACGAAAGTAAGGGTAACTTCATACGTTTTGTCGCCAACAGTATAGGTCTGCGTTTCCCCTTCTAATAAGGTATCACGAGCTGCGCCGGCCATTAAAGTTAATTTAATACTTCCGCCGCCACCCTGTGGTCCTGAAGCAGGCCGTCGTGCCAGAACAACTTTGTATGGTTTTCCTAACATGGAAAGTTCCGTGTTTTCAAAGTCGTCCAAGTATGTACCAGTTGTGTCTGCCGAACCAGCAGAATCAGTCACGTCTGACTGCGCCGTGGAACTGAACTCTAACTTATATCGGGCAATTTGTTTTCCATTTCCAAGGAAAAGATGGTCAGCACTGACATCCTTGTCATTTTCATCGTACTTGACAATCCTGTTCCTTTCATTATTGACGCTGTCTGCATCAAAGAACATGAATTGCTGGAAAGCATATTCATTTTCATTCGTTGCCCAAGTTCCATCACTTAGAGCAGCTAACTCGTCGTCGCCAATAAAAGTGTTAATATCCCGCCATGACTCACCGCCAATAGAACTGCCGGTTGCGTTATTGTTCGCCAGTTCATAACTCTTAGAACTAGTCCCAACCATCCAAGCGTCTCCTTCTACAGAAACAGTTGTGGTGGCTGAAGGTTTAACGTACTTCATTCCAGCAGCGATATCCGTGACTGCCAAATTATCTATTGGCTTTGCAGTATCACCAACGACAAGCAGCCCATTGAATACCCCATTATCAACAAACATACCAGGGTAACTTTTCAAATCTGCTGCTAATGCGCCCATTGCTGTTGCACCGAGCATTGCTACGCCCGTTCCTACAGCGAACATGCGCTTCACCATTCTTTTTACTTTCATTTAAAACACACCTCCGTGTTTGAATATGTCTTTTTTTGTTTGTACAAATTTTTATTTGTACGAGTATATCTCGATCGATTTGGTACCTCAATCGATTCTTTTTTTACCCCTCTAATTCACCCCGTAAAAATTTCGAAGGGCCAGCCCAAAGGCGAACCTTTTCGATTTTAAGGTTGAATTGTTTTCCATCGATAGATCTGACGGAATACCACGAGGGTTACCTGAGATGAGCAGAAAACGATTTATAAGCCTTTCGCAAAAATACCATTCGTGAAAAGAATAAATAACGAATTACAGTCCGAAATCAAGAAATTTTTACGAATTAGGGTTTCATCATTATTGAATAACAAATTGTGTAAACTAGAACTACGTTCTATTTTTGCTCTTGTTTGTAAAAATGCGCGGGAGAAACACATTCTCCTTTCTTTTTCTGCCATTTCTACGTCGAAAGCCTAAAAACATATAAACCTTTTCGTGATCTTTTTTTCATGAACTCAGAAAGCCAACTTAAGGACCTTCCCATTCCTGATTTCGTTATAGAATATTATCGTAACACCCATAAATTTACCACGCTTACGCCAGTTCAGCAAAAAGCAGTCGATGCTGGAGTACTTCAACGAAAATCGCTCCTCGTCTGCGCGCCGACAGCATCAGGAAAAACCTTCATTGCCACGATGGCCATTGCCAATTCGCTAGACCAAGGAAAAGCTATTTATTTAGTTCCTTTGAAAGCGCTGGCCAGCGAAAAATACAAAGAATACCAGCGGCTTTTTGAGAAGACTCCGTATAAAACAATACTTTCGGTGGGAAATACAGAAGAGGCAGACTTTTCCTATCTTGCAAAATATAATCTTCTTATCCTTACTGTAGAAAAATTGGATTCGATTCTTCGCCATAAAGTACAGTGGCTGACGGAAGTTAAAACCATTATTATTGATGAAATACATCTCTTGAACGACCCTTCTCGCGGCCCAACGCTGGAAATTGTCCTAACCCTGCTCAAAAAACTTCTCCAAGCTCAGATTATTGGATTATCTGCAACAATCGGCAACCCTCAAGAACTCGCCGCCTGGTTGGGAGCAACCCTCGTTCAGGATTCCTGGCGGCCGGTAGAACTCAAGAAAGGCATATATTATAATAATAAGACGGAGTTTTATTGAATGTTCACTACGGAATGTTCACTATGTTCCCATAAACTGTTTTATTTTCGTTATCCTTTCCTGCAACTCGTCCTTGCGAACATACCCCGAATCTAAAGCTTTCTGATATGCATGCAGAGCCAGAGAAAGATTCCCTGTTTTTTCATACGCAACACCTAAATTATAATGACACCTGCCATTATCCGGAGAAATTCTCAGCGCCATCTTTAATATAGTAATCGCAGCAGGATATTTTCCCTGTTTTTCATACACCGCACCTAGATTGATATAGGCATCAAGGTGCAAAGGATCAATACCGATAGCCGATTGGAAATGGTTTGCCGATTCTTCTAGTTGATGTTTACGAAAGAAACAGAATCCCAGGCCGAAATGCGCCTCGGCAGTTTTTTCCTTTTTTTCCAATACTTTAAAAAAAGTCTGGATAGCCTGATCAAATTTATCCTGCTTCTGCTGGATGATGGCCAGATTGAGCAACGGCAGCAGCTGTGAATCCAACGCCAGAGAACGTTCCAGTGCTTCTTCTGCCAATGCAAACCGGCCTAATTCTTTATACTGAATTCCCAGCTCAAAAAAGGCTTTGGCATCGAGGGGATTTTCAGCTGTCTTCTTTTTATTTAACTCCAGGTACTTTCCCGTTTTATGAGAAGCCTGCAGCTGTAACGTTCCATAGTGATGCACAAGCACAGGACAGGAAGCGATCCTTCCTCCCAAAGAAGTAATGCTTGAATCGACCATCTCATGCACTGCACCGGTAAACTTCAGCCCGGCACGCCGTTGAAATAATCGTACTTTGAGCGAAGGAAACCATCCCTGAACCTGTTTACGCGACGGATCAGCAGCGGGCGGGCAGGGACGCCAGCCCATGATCGAGGAATCATTGCAGTAATTTTTTGTCAGAAGCTGAAACCCGCTAATTTCCCAGGAGTTGATACTCTCCCGGATAACAGCATGATCTTCCGGGGCAAGAACTTCATCAGCGTCCAGCACCAGTACCCAATCGCCCGTAGCATGCCGGAGAGATTCATTGCGCGCAGCGGCAAAATCATCACACCAGGCAAAGTCATAGATCGTATCCGTAAATGCGCTGGCAATCTTTTTGGTGGCATCACTGCTGCCGGTGTCAACGATCACCATTTCATCAACAAGACCTTTCACAGAAGCAAGGCACTGCTCCAAAAATTCTTCTTCATTCTTCACGATCATGCATAAAGAAAGAGTGGGAGGGGAAAGTAATTTCTGAAACTGTTCAAACGAAGTATCGCGCTGGATCCATTGTCGGGCGTATGCTCCCGGGAGTTTCGCAAATCCTTTCTTAACTGTTACAGCGGTGGCGTAACGCTCCCAGACTTTCTCCTGAACGAGCGTCGTAAACTGCCCGTAGGGATAGGAAAAATGATGAACAGGAAGATGAAACCGTTCTGAAATAATCCTGTCGGCTTCAGCTAATTCCTGGAGAACGGCCGGAGGATCAAGCCCAGCAAGATTTTTATGTGAAAAAGTATGGGATTCTATCTCAAGACCACGTTTTGCCAATTCCCGCAATTCTTCCCATGTAAGAAAATCGGAATATTTTTCTGAGTTTGGAATGGATTCTTTTCTGTCAATCCATTGCGGTACAATATATATAGTCCCCGTAAATCCCAGTTTCTGAAACAAGGGAAGAGCGTGAGTATAAACCCCCTTCCGGCCATCATCAAATGTAATTACGGCCAATTTTTCTGGTGTTTCTTCATTCTGTTCTATTCCTTTGCGCAATTCATGAAGAGAAATGGTCCTGAACCCATGACGTTTAAGAATGAGCATCTGCTGTTCGAATGCTTTTGGTGAAACGCACCAGGGAGAATCGTGCTCCCCAATTTCATGGTACATCAGAATGGGAACATCAGTATATTTCATTTTAATCCCAAAAGAGAGCTTGAAGAAGCGCTTGAAATGAAGATCGAGTCGGTTCTTCTTTATATTCTTTTGCTTGTTCCCTCGCCATTTTTGGATTAATAACCACATCCTTTTTGTGCAATTCATTCTGGAGACGGCAGATAAATTCCACAAACTGAGTGACGTTCTGCGGCTGTTCTGTTTCATGACACCGTTCAAAATCTATCAGGACAGGAGTATTATCTTTTGTTACAATGATATGCTTCACGGGATGATGCATTTCTTCTTTATTGACACGTAACTGGTCCATCATAAAACACTGTTCCAGAACCTCTCGAAGAATGTTCTTTATTTCTTCTTTGGAATGATGTTTGATCCAGTCTATGATAAACTCCCCTTCCACAAATCCATAGACAAGATAATTGTCTCCAGAAAACTGAAATGAAGGGCCTATCCCTTTCTTATTAAGAATCGGAAGCCATTTCGCTTCATTGGCGATCCTGCCCTCAGCTTTACTTTCTGCTTTTTTTGTTTTAATGGCAACGGTAATGATGTTCCTGCGGGAAGGAAAATGCGACTTTACCAATTTACTTTTATCCCATGCGCCTTTATAGATAACTCCTCGTTTTCCCTGCGCAACATAATGAATGTTCTCTATCCCCTTCCCTTCCAATTCCCGCAATAAAGAAGATTTCTTGATTTCATATACATAGAGCTCCTCAAAGGCAAGTTTTGTTCGTTCAAGTTCTGCAAACTGAAACAGATGATGGGAAATGATTTCCTCAATCTTTTCTTTGTTTGTTAATGAAGAAAATAAGAATAAGATCATTCCTTCCGCAAATAAATAACGGGAAACTTCGGTAAAGAACCGTTCCGAAAGTTCCCAGCCTTTCTTTCCACCATACAATGCTGAATCTTCTATCCCTTTATCCTGCGGCAAATACGGCGGATTGAAAATAATAAGGTTAAATTGGCCGTCCACATTCTCGAACAAGTCGCTTTGGATTGCTTTTATTTTTCGTAATTTGTTTTTCTTAATATGGTCTTGCAGCTGTTGAATCGCAGTTTCATTTATATCAACAGCCACAACTTCCCTCACGCCCGCTAAGCTGACAACGGCCAGCGCTTGAATTCCCGAACCCGTTCCTACATCTAAAATTCTTCCTGCGGCATATTGACGGACATGCTTTTGTAATAAATAAGAGTCCTCGGCCGGTTCATAGACGTCCATGATCTAACTAAAAATGTATTCTTTGATAAAGATTA
>JAGVYN010000044.1 GCA_018303265.1 Candidatus Woesearchaeota archaeon | reverse complement strand
TTTGTATTTTAAGCGATATTGCCCATCTATCGGGCTGACGTTTGATGTAGATCATCTGGCGATCACGACAGTGTTTCAGCAATTCTATGCCGGTTTTAAGACAGGATATCTTGCCAGTGGGGATCGGAAAGCATTTAGGAGGGAGATGGAGTGGAAGATGATGCAGGCAACTAGGAAAGATCCTGATTTCTTTTGCGATGTGGTGAAGAAAAAAATTGCTGCTTTTTTATTACAGGTACAGCCAGATACAGTGCATGCGGTTGGCTCAGATTTCTGCCAGTACCAGGATGGTGAGAAATTGCCTTTAGTCGGGGAGGCCCTTCCCCTGGGATTTAAAGGAACCATCGACGGTCATGCTGTAGAAGACAGGCTCGACCATCGCCAATGGGTCCGGTCACTAAAGAATGACCCCTACATAACTGTTGAGCTGATGATGCGCAAAGAATATGGCTATCTTGAAGAAATTCAGAAAAGCAGACGATTATTAGAGTCGATCATCAGATAAGCAGAGGAAAGAGAGCTATTGTTGCTACAAAGATGATGCCCACCGCTTTTATCTAGTGAGATCGGCTCTTATGAAGGCATACATTAAAAAAATAAGAAATAAAGAACGAGCATGGAAAACATAAAAAAATTCGTCTCAAAGAGAATTGTTTTTCCTCTTGCAACTTTAAAATGGAAAGTATTCCATCCTAAAATACTGCCCCGTCTTGGCATGAAATTTATTATTGATCCTCAGGTAGTTCCATATTACATTACAAATAAAAAAACGTTCCAAAGGCTTCTTCCATTGTTTGATTTTTTTGTGAATGAAAACTCCATTGTTCTGGATATTGGCGCATCATTCGGCTTTTATTCGATCTACTCCTCAAAAATACGTAACGCAAAAAAAGTTATTGCCTTTGAGCCAACCAAAAGATCCTACGACTTGTTCTTAAAAAATATAGATGTAAATGATGCGAGAAATATTGTTGTGCATCGTGTTGCTGTAGGCGAGGAGAAGAAGAAAGCAAAGCTGTATTATGAAAAAAATTGTTTTGGCGGAAACAGTCTTATGGGAAAAGGTGCACGATACGAGCTTGTGGAGGTAGTGCCTGTTGATTCCCTTGTCCCGCATGCAGATTTCATAAAGATGGATGTGGAAGGGGCAGAATACGATGCTCTCATGGGGATGAAACAACTGCTGGTGCAGTCAAAACCGCCTCTTATCTTTGAAAGCAGTAGAAATGATGGTCACATCCGTTCCTTGCTTGCATCTTTAGGATACATCTTCCCTTTTGCCATAGGGCATAATGTGCTGGCAGTCCACCATCATGATGAAGATAAGATCAATTTTCTCCGTAAGGTTTATGAAGATTTTCAAGGGAAGACAGGAATAAGAATTAATTTAAAGAAATTAAAAGAATAGCAGTTAACTATTTGTGCGGTTTTGGTTGTTCTCATCTATTTTATAGTTCTCATCCGTTTTATAGTTTTCATCTGTTTTATAATTTTTTTCAATAGTTTCATACAGGTATTCAACTATTCTTTCCGAGGACTTTCCATCTATTTTATAACACAATTTTTCAATAAGTTTCTTTCCTTTTGCCGCATTGTTGGAAGAAAGAAGAGACCGTGTTGCTTTTCCTATATCTTCCGTCCATGATACGATAGTTGTGGCCGTCTGATCCCGAACACTGTCATTTGTAGGATTCACTTCATCAAATAACTCGATAGTGAGAGTTGGCCGTCCAATAATCATCGCTTCTAACGCCACCGTTGATCCAAAACTGAGGAGTACATCGCATTCTCGAATGAGAAGATAATGTTTCTGTCTGTCTACCACGGTTGATATTATGACATTTATTCCCATCTCTCGCACGATCTTCTCGTATTCTTCTTTGTATTTCTCACGCGGATGCAATTTAATGGTGATTGTAACAGCCTGATTAATGTGCGCTAGATCCTGCAGTATTTTTTTGACTTTTCTGAAATATTCTTCTTTCTCCATGAATCGGTCTTCGACAAAAGGCGATGTTGCTACAAGAATATTTTTTCTATTTTTTTCTTTCCCGCTTTTTTTGTTCTCATCAATAAATTCTTCGATTCCGTCAAAAATAATTGGGCCGGTGATCTGGATATTTTCAGCAGGGATCCCCAGTCCCATCAATTCGTTCTTATATTTTTCACTAAAAACGGCAAATTTTACATTTTTTGGCGTGTCGATGGTAGGATATGTTCCCAAGCCAATGCCGTGCTGGATGATGAAGACGGGAAGATTTCTTTTCCAGGCAGCGGCAATGAGGCACTTTTCAATAATATTATTCTGCGATCCCACGACTATCCCATTTATGTTTTCTTCCTGTAGGATTTTGCAAAAAGTATAATAATATTTGCTTACAAGAAAAATAAATTGCTGGGAATATAAAAAGTTAAGATTTTCTTTGTAATATGAATACAAATCTTTTCCTTTGTTTTGCAACATTGTTGCTTTTATGATATCATTTATTCTATTCCATTTGCGCGCTAATTCTTTGGAATCTGTTCTGGCTTTCATTCGTATTTCTTGGTCATAATATCCATAGAGCGTGTGTTCCATGCGTCTTATTTTTGCAGGAGAAAATGCAGTAAGTGGATCAACACCAAGACGGAATACTTCATATTTTCCATCATTGTTTATCATCTCGATTATTTTTTGTTCACGGAAAGACATGGTCGTGAACGTGAGGAAAAAGATCTTTTCTTTTTTGGACGGAACCATCTTCTTTTTTGTGCAGAATGATTTCATGTTGTCTATCTGCGCAAGGTATTTTTGAAACAGGGCACGTGATAATTTTATCTTTAAACGATTTTTTTTTATACCGGATAGAAAATCATCAACAGTTACGAAAGGAGGCGGCAATAGATTGCTATACAGAATGGGCCGGTAAAACCAGCTCAGCGGCATGTCTTCGATACGAAATTCTTCATCAAATAATGTCTCTCCGATTTTTCTCTCTCTGATTTTTCTTTGAGACCAATCGCTAAGAAAATCTTTTACTTCACTAAGTTCTTTTTTCAAATTATCTTTCAGATTATCTTTTTCCATGTTTCCATGACAATCTTCTCTGCAGTTTTAGCAGAATGTGAAGTTGTGTCTAAGATCTTCAGGCGCTGAAGTCGAGCAAGAGCATGATAATTCTCTTTCTGCTGCAGCAGATAGTGCAAAGGAAGAACGGATCGTTTGACGTATTCTATTCCATCTTTTTTATCTTTATTCACTTTTTCCCGTGTACGCAATATCTCCGAAGAAACGTCAAGGAGATAGGTACAGTCTGGTTTGGGGAAGAGTTTGAGAAGCAACGGAAGTATGATGCTGTTACGGGCGTACGGGTACTGTCCGTAAATGTCATAAAAATACCTGTCTGTAATAACTAACTCATTCCTCTTTAATTTTGGCTTGATATTTTTCCAATAGCGGTAATAAAATTCAACAAAAATGTACAAAAAAAGAATTTCTTGAAAGAGATCAAATCGTTTTATTTTCTTTTGCAGATTTATTTTTTTGAATAGCTGCTTATTTCTTTTCTGAAACAATGTGGATATCATTTTGGTAATAAAGAATTCGGGATTCCAGCCAAAATAGTAATAATGCTGCTTCTTGCCGAGATGTTTTGTTATTGGTTCAAAATCTTCTAATACTTTCTTGGATAACGTGCTTTTCCCGCTTCCATTGACGCCAATAAAAGAGATCAGGAATCCGCTTTTTTTCCTAACTATTTTTTTTATTATCTTTTCGACAAGATATGAAAACGTATATGGTTCTTGCATTACTTTTCCAGCCCATGTTCTGGCAATGATTATAGGTGATATTTTATTTTGTGTACTATGGACAACGTTCCAAAATCCGTTTTTCCATTTATTCTTTTTTACCTGATGGTTCATATATTTTAGATCTAATCCTGGTGAAGAAATTACCTGAAAATACTTACGTTCCTTCTCCGTAATTACAAAATTTTCAAACAGCACGTGGGCAGCATGGATCAATATAGAATCTTCCATGCCGGGTACAATGATAACGGCATTGATCTGTCTTTTTCTTGCAAAGACTGGTTTTTTATCCAGCGCTTTTATTCCATGCCAGGCAATTTCTCGATGCAGATGGATGGAACAAATAGAATCTTTGTAAAGTCCGGTATACATGGATTTATACTTTTCAATCTTTTCAGAAAGACGGCAGACGAATCCTTCTTTTTGTAGTATTTGTCGTGCCAGGTAATAATCCTTATCCGTTTCAAACAAGATGTCGACATTCTTATTTTTCCCCTGGAAGATATGATCGCATTTGAAAAGGATATAACTACTGTTTTGATTTTTGAATAGTTCTAAAATGTCCATGATTACAGGCAAGGTATTTTTGTATTTCATTTGTTTAATATCTGCTCATAGATTGTTTCATATTTTTGCAGGAATACTTTTTTGGAAAAATATTTCTCCGCAGTCTTCCGGCAATTCTTTTGATATGCTGCATAATTCTGTTGCAATCTTCTTACTGCCTTAGATAATCCTTCCGGAGTTGGTTCAAACACCACCCCGCACTGTTCTGTTTCAACTATCCGGGCAATTTCCGTCTTGCTTGAAACAAGAAGTGGTTTCCCAGAAGCTAAACTTTCCAGAGCCGAATTGGGAATAAGTTTTAGGAAATCATCATATTTTGTATAGGGAATGATGGTGCAATGAGCAGAACCATACAACAAGTTCATATCTGTTATGATCTCATTTTTTGCAGTCACGTTCTTGCCTCCCGTTGTTCTCATCAGTCTTTTAATTAATTCTTGTATCTTTGGATATCCCCCTCCTCGCCAGGCGAGATGGAACTGTACGGAAGGACTCTTTTTTGCCGTGTCAAGAATCAATGGTATGCCGCGTTTTTCAAAATCACTCTCTCGGGTAGGACAGCTTGCGTAGAGGACAGTAAATTTTCCGCGTGGACGAGCATAAGAAAACTGATCCAGATCCACCGGCGGGTAAATGATTTCTATTTTCTGTTCGTTAATTCCAATGGAAAGAAGTTGCTTCTTTTGTCGTTCAGATTCAACAATGATTTTCCGCATTTTTTTTAGCTTACTTTTTCTTTTTTTTATTTTTGCATAACCGCTGGAAGCTGCCGCAGTTAAAATGGTGTTCTTTAAGTTGAGGACGGACAGATACGGTAAGTCTCCGAGTGAAGTGTAGATATGATTGATCGCGCTCTTTCTACTTGCAAGATGCGTGTGCAGCGCCAGAAGAGGATACAGGATGAAATGGTACGACTTCATCTTCTTTTGGAAAGTGAAATTGCCTATGCCGTCAAGATGCAGGTCATGAATGGTAACATTGTATTGGGTATGGTATTTATTTGCAATATTGTATCTGTTTGCAAAATGGTTTTGTAATTGGGCAACTTCCTTTGAAATCGCTTCATATGCCGGCCGGTACCGCTGCACGTAATATATTATTGTTTTCCTTATTGTCTTCATGTTACGTTATTTTCTTCTTCCATTATTCTTTTCTTGTTTCTGATGTTTTTTGGAGTTCTGAAGTTCTTTGTTGTTTCCGGCATACAGCGATCCACTCGTAGGGCTGGGTGGAAAGAAATTTTTCTAGAAGAGCAATACTTTTTTCTGCCATTGTTCTCATTCCCAGCATCTTCAATGGTCTCGAGAGCACTGTTTGCAGCCAAAAATGTGTAAGTACGGGATGAAGAGCAACGACCTGAAATCCGTTCTCTTCCATCTCCCGGATGAATTCTTTCTTGTTGTACAATTTATCATAAACAAAATACCGTCTCTTTCCTAGAATGCGGCGTAATGGAAGAACCGTGTTCTTATTCATGACTTCAAAGACAAGATGCCCATTTTCTTTTAATGCCGTGTGCGCCTGCCGGTAAATTGCTTTCCGTTCGGCATATTTAAAGTGAAGCAAAAAACGGAAACAAAAAACAAGATCATATTTTTTGTGTAATTGTTTATCGTTATGCAATTTAAACACATCTCCGAGGACAAAATTCCACTTCTTCCTTTTTTCCTTCATCCGTTGTTGAGCGATTTTAATCATACTTGGACTGGACTCGATGCTTGTTCCATTCTCCACATTCAGTTCGGCGGTTACACGGGCAGGTCCAGGCGCAAACTCCAGGAAGGCTGTACACTTCTTGTCTTGTATGATCTTATTCAGAAGATCAACTTGTCTCTGATGTTCGATAACATTGAGTCTGCCACATCAGCATTTTGGTAGTATTTTTCTACTTCTGATCTTTCTGTTACTCTCACTTTCATTGTGCCACCTTTTTGTCTGGTGCAATATTTTCGTAGAACAACAGTACTTTCGTGATAACACTGTCTGCGGAATAATCATTCTCAGCAACCTTTCTGCCATTTTTTCCCAATTCTTCACGCCGCGCTGGATTGGTGATTAATTTTTGTATTGCCTGGCGCAGTTCAACGCTATTTCCTGGAGCGACAAGGATTCCTGTTTCTTCCGCAATTAATTCTGGTATCGCTCCCACCCTTGATCCAATTACCGGTTTTCCCGCAGCCATGGCTTCAATGGCAATCCTGCCAAAGGGCTCCGGCCAGAGGGAAGGAAAGACAACGATATCAGCCTTTGCATAAAGATCGGGGATTTCTTGGTATGGAACAGGAGGATGGATTTCTGCATCTAATCCATTTTCATTGATCATTTGTTGCAATTCTTCTCGCAGAATTCCTTCTCCGTAGAGATCGCATCTCACATTCATTCCGTCTTTCATGTCCATTCTTTCAATTGCTTTGAGTAGAATCTGAGGCCCTTTATATTTTGTCAGCGAGCCAAGGTAGAGAATTCTCACTTTTTTGTTTTGATCAATTTTATTTCTATCGGTGTTATTTTCAGTATCAGTGCTATTTTTAGTACTATCGTCATGATTTCCAACATCATTTTGAGTTGAAGTACTTTGAATTGAAGCAAATATCTTAACATCCAGCGCATTGGGGATGACCGTACTTTCTACTCCTTGCTGTTTCAACAGTTGTTGGACATAGTTGCTGATGGCGATAAGAGTGCAATAATGTAAAGAGCGGTTTAATTTTTCATAATAAGTGTAGATATAGCGCAAAGCCAAAGGATTATGCTTTATGTAAAATTTGTTTTTCATCTTGCCGATCTCGTCAGAGTGCGCCTGGCATCTTTTAAATTCAGAGCGCGAACAGACAACTTTGCATTCTTCCTTTCCGTGGTAAATTCGATCTCCTTTTGGACAGACAGTGGGAAAACTTTCAATGGTCGCCACAAGCGGAATCCCTAATCCTTTGAGTCTTTCGGCGGCAATAATACTTGTGCCAATGAAATGGATAAGATCGATTTTTTGTTCTTTTGTTATCTTTGTAACTTCTTTTCCCACTGAACGCGGAAACGCAGCGCTTCGTTTCAGATTGTTCAAGATACCCTGAGGAGATGTTCCCGTTTTGAGTCTTCGACAGACATGAATATTTTCCATTTCTTCTTCTTTTTTCAATCCGGCATGAAATGACGTAAGAACCGTTACTCCTATCCCTTTTTTGGAAAGGGCGGCGGCTATGGAGAAGAGATTTATTTCGCCACCCCCCATGATTTTAGGCGGAAAATACTCGGAAACAAAGAGAACATCCATGCGTAAAAATTGACAAAATTTGCTTTATAATAGTTATGGTCTTCTGGCACTATCTCAAAAGGGAGTGATATTGCGTAGAGCACGAGCAAAGCCAAGAAGTGAGGCGAGCTAATCTACTCGTAAGACGTAATTAAGTTACTTTTTCTCTCCAAGTATTCTACTGCGAGAAAAAGGCGAGCCGAACGGCTTGCTCGTGCTCAAAAATCACCACCTTGGCCGCTCACTCAGCAGTTCCAGAAGTATACTTATCGAAGGAACTGAACTACCAACAGGTCTTACGAATGGCAGTTCTTCGTTCGCCTATTGGCCTTGGCGCTGGTGATTTTTGCAATATCACTCACAAAACAGATAGTGCCAGTCTTCTATTCATCTGTTGGTCTTCTTCATGGTTTTCTATTTGTCTGTTTTTCCTTCTGTCTTGGAGAAGAGTTGAATATAAATTTAAATAACCCTCAATACTTGTCTTCCATTCAAATTTCTTCATTTTTTTAGATAAATATTCCTTCCTGGCAATTTTGAGTGCCTTGTCGGCAAGATCGTGGTAGTCTTTTTTCACACATACCTGGTATTTTCCGGAAACAACTTCCGGCAATGAACCGGCATTGCTGATGACCACTGGTTTTTTCAAAGAAATAGCTTCCAGAGCAGTATAGCCAAACCCTTCTGAAAGTGATGGCACGATGACGCAATCTGCCGCTTGAATATAATTGCCCAGTTGTTCATAGGGGACGGAAGGAATAATCTTAACGTGATCCTGAACCTGCAGTTTGGTGATGAGGCTTTTTAATTCAGTATATTTCTGTTGATATTTGTCAATGGAACCTAACATCAACAGAAATAACGAATGAGGGATTTTTTCTTTGATTTTCGGCGCAGCTTTAATGATGTATTCAAATCCTTTCGATGTCCCAGGCCGTCCCCAGGAGAAGTAGATGAATTTATCTTTAGCGCCAAGTTGTTCCCTCACTTTTCTTCCTTCCGTAAAATGTGTTGGCTTCCAGAAATCATAATCAAAACCGTTATAGATGACCGCGGTCTTTTTTTTTGCTGCTCTTGCAGGAAGAGCATGGGCAAGATCATTCCATGTTGCTCTTGAAACACAAACATATCTGTCATAGGGCAAGACATAGACTACCCTTTCCAGAAGGTCATGCGCTGTCCTTTTCAACCAGGAAAATCCCGTCACTTCTTTCCATTTGCCGATCCACACTTCGTGTACAGTTATCACGACTGGCTTCTTTGTAATCTTTCCTGCCAGCCAGGCCGGAGGGGCGCCATTGAATGTCGTCGTCTGAATGACATCATGTCTTCGAGCAAGTTTTATTGCTTTGAAAATGGCCGTGAACGTAAACAGATAGCGAGAATGCAAGGAAGGAATGCGGATGATCTTTACTCCGTTCATCATTTCTTTTTTTTTCGTTCCTTGGAGCTGGTGGGTTAGAACCTTTTTTCGTTCCTTGGAGCTGGTGGGTTAGAACCGTTACCTGATGTCCGCGCTTGACGTATCCTTCTGCGAGATTCTTAAAAACGACTTCCGCTCCGCCAAGATGGGGGTAATAATTTTCGCAGA
Organism: Candidatus Woesearchaeota archaeon; assembly: GCA_018303265.1. Taxonomy (GTDB): domain Archaea; phylum Nanobdellota; class Nanobdellia; order Woesearchaeales; family GW2011-AR9; genus JAGVYN01. The sequence goes on along the minus strand of JAGVYN010000044.1, from coordinate 696 downwards.
TAAAAAGAATTTTCATGGTCTGAAGTATGAGAATTATCGTATTTCCTGTTGTTTTTGTTGTTCATTCTTTTCCTGTTCATGCTGTCGGAGTGCTTCGTTTTGCACAAATGTACGTATCTTTTTTTCAACTTTTTTGACGATGCTGTAATTGTAAAATCCTAATCCCAAGAGGACAAAAAATCCCAGCACGACAAAAAAGTCGAGTCTTCTATAAAAATGGAGAGGGGCGATGATAAAGTCGATTATTGATGGTATAACGGCGACAAGAACAAGAATGATCCATCCTGCGAACCAGAACATCATTTCAAAATTACTGAGTTCTTTTCGTTTGAATTTCACAAATGTGAAATACATCATGGCCAGACCGAAAACAATTCCCAGAAATTGTATCCAAAAAGTGGTGCTCATCGGAAAAACCTCCACAGAAATAAACTGGTCACGATTTTCACGCCGTCTAAGACGGTTGTTCCTTTATAGTTATCTGCATAAATTGTTTCAATGGGGACCTGGCTATGGGAAAGCTTATGTTTTCCTGCTTTGATCAGCATTTCTGTCTCCATATAATAATCAGACGCCTCCCAGCGCACTTTTTTATAAGCTTCGGCGGTGAACGCTCGATACCCGCACTGGCTGTCCTTGATGTTGATTCGGAAAAGGAGGTAGAATATATTGTTTATGCACCAGTTTCCCAGTTTT